>JANYGT010000052.1 GCA_025362355.1 Lacisediminihabitans sp.
CTCGCTCAACTACGGCTTGGCGCGCAACTACCCGGTCTACCTGTCCACCAAGAACACCATCCTGAAGGTCTATGACGGGCGCTTCAAAGACATCTTCCAGGAGAACTTCGACGCCGAGTTCGCGGAGAAGTTCGCCGCCGCCGGGATCACCTACGAGCACCGCCTGATCGACGACATGGTCGCGGCCTCCCTCAAGTGGGAGGGCGGATACGTCTGGGCCTGCAAGAACTACGACGGTGACGTGCAGTCCGACACCGTGGCCCAGGGCTTCGGCTCGCTCGGACTGATGACCTCGGTGCTGTTCACCCCGGCCGGCGACGTCGTCGAGGCCGAAGCAGCCCACGGAACGGTCACCCGCCACTACCGCATGCACCAGCAGGGCAAGCCGACCTCGACCAACCCGATCGCGTCGATCTACGCCTGGACTCGCGGGCTCGCCCACCGTGCAAAACTCGATGGCAACCCAGAGCTCGCTGCCTTCGCCGGCACTCTCGAGGATGTCGTCATCACCTCGGTCGAGGCCGGCCACATGACGAAAGACCTTGCCGCACTCGTCGGACCGGACCAGAAGTGGGAGACCACCGAGGAGTTCCTCGACACCCTCGACAAGAACCTCGCACTGCGCCTGTCATAAGAGGAGCCTGGCGTAAGCGGAGCCTGGCGTAAGCGGAGCCTGACCTGATTTCGCACTGAGAGCGGCGCGCTGTCATCCGACCGCGCGCCGTTTTCCTCTCGTTGAGCAGCCATAGCTCCAGCTATGGCGCGAAGGACCCGTGCGCGCCGGGGTCCCTGGCGTCATAGCTGGAGCTATGGCCGAGGCAGAGCGGTGACACCGCATTGCAGCCTCCGCGTTCGTAAGCTTTACTAACAAACATGGATTCAGCCGAACGCGTGGTGATCCCGCCGCAGGGGCCGAGCTACACCCAGCGCACCGCGGGGTCGTTCACGACCGGGCGCATCCTGCGTCCGAGCACGAAGGTGCTTCCGGAGCATGCCCGCGGCCACAATCGTGCGCTGGTACTTCAAACCCTCTATTCCGCCGCCGGGCAGAGCAGGGCGGATGTCGCCCGAAGCACTGGGCTGACCCGCGTCACCATCTCCGACCTCGTCACCGAGTTGATGGCCGAGGGCCTCGTCGTCGAGAAGGGCCAGCGCGAGGGCGCACGGCCCGGCAAGCCGGCGACGATTCTCGACATCGACCGCGGGGCTTTCCAGATCATCGGCATCGATCTCAGCGAATATGAGATCTTCAGGGGGGCGGTCCTCGACCTCGACGGCACGATCCTCAGCCGTGCGGAGGTGCCGCTCGACGGGAGCATCGGACCGGATGCGCTCGGCAAGGTGATCGCGCTCGCCGATCATCTGATCAGCCAGGCGACTGCACCGATCCTCGGCATCGGGATCGGGTCGCCGGGCATCGTCGACCTGTCGGGTGTGGTGCTCACTGCGCCCAACCTCGGTTGGGGCCGTTCCGTCGGGGAGCCGGGCGTCGAGCTCCAGTCGATCATGGCCGACCGATTCGGACTCGCCGTCGTCGTCGCGAACGATGCGAATGCCGCGGTGCTCGCGGAGCACAGCTTCGGCCACGCCGAGGGCGACATGATGCTCATCAAGGTCAGTCACGGCGTCGGTGCCGGGTTGCTGCTCGGCGGGAGTCCGCTCTTCGGCAGCCGATTCGCCGCCGGTGAGATCGGTCATGTCGTCGTCGGCACGGATGGCGGCGACCTCTGCAGCTGCGGAAAGCACGGCTGCCTCGAGACCTGGCTCGCGACGCCCCGGCTCGACGAGAAGCTCGATCGCGCAGCATCCGACGACGATCGCGTCGCCGTCCTCCGGCAGGCGGGCGAGCGGCTCGGAATCGCGCTCGCTCCGATAGTCGGCGCGCTGAACCTCGTCGAGATCGTGCTCACGGGGCCGCCGAGGCTGCTGGCCGGCGAGCTGGCAGAGGCGACGCTCGACACGATCCGACGCCGCACCATGGCTGAGTTCCACTCCGACCTGGTGCTGCGGATGACGACCCTGGGTGACGACATCGTCTTGCGTGGAGCATCCGTCATGGTCATTTCGGCGCAGCTCGGAGTTTCTTGACCTGCGCGCCCCGCGTGTAAACACCCTGTAACAACATTTGTTAGGGGTCTTGACGTAATTCCGCGGGAGCGTGATGATTCAGGAGGCCCTCGAACGGGGGTGTCGACGAATCACTCCACCAAGGGAGAACATCCGTGAAGAAATCTCTGAGGCTCGGAGCCGTGGTCGCCTCCGTGGCCGTCCCGACGCTCGCGCTCGCGTCCTGCAGCTCGACGGGCGGAACGACCTCCGGGTCGACGAGCGGTGTCTCGTCGATCAAGGTGGTCATCGCGGAGTACAGCAAAGACCACACCAAGACGTTCTGGGACGCCTTCGCGAGGAAGTACCAGAAGACGACCGGCGTGAAGCTGAACCTGCAGATCATCAACTGGAACGACCTCGACCAGCAGTCGTCGACCATGGTGCAGACCGGAAACGTCCCCGACATCCTGAACGAGAACGCGTACGCGAGTTATGCGGCCGACGGGCTGCTCTACAACTCCGATGAGGTCTTACCGGCGGAGACGAAGGCCGACATCATCCCGGCGTTCGTCAAGAGCGGCACCTACAAGGGAAAGTTCTACGGCATGCCCGACCTTTCGTCGGCCCGTGCGCTCTTCTACAACACCGACCTGTTCACGAAAGCCGGCATCGCCAAGCCGCCGACGACCTGGGACGAGTTCACCGCCGCAGCGAAGAAGGTGACGGCACTCGGAAACGGCGCCGTCGGCTACGCGCAGCCGCTCGGCCCGGAGGAGGCGCAGGCCGAATTCGCCATCTGGCTGTTCAACAACGGAGGGGACTTCAAGAAGAACGGCAAGTGGACGCTGAATTCCGCCGCCAACGTGAAGACCCTCGAGTACATGAAGGGCCTCTCGGTGACAGACAAGGTCACCCAGAACAATCCGGGAAGCACCAACCGAACGGATGGCGCGTTCTCACTGTTCGAGCAGGGCAAGGCCGGAATGGTGGTCGGCTTCAGTCCGCTGCAGGGGGCACTCGGCACCCAGTACCCCGGCGTGAAGTACGCGATCGCACCGATGCCGTCCGGAAACAAGGCGGCCCCGCAGACCTACGGGGTCACCGACTATCTGATGTCATTCAAGAAGAAGGGCAACGAGTCGGCCGTCAAGGCCTTCTACAAGCTCTACTACTCGCCGACCGAGATCAACACCTGGATCAAGGCGGAGGGATTCCTCCCGGTGACGACCACCGGACTCAAGCAGTTCGGCAGCGATCCGAAGCTGAAGGTGTATCTCGACACGCTTCCGAACATCCACCTCACCCCGACGGACGACCCGGAGTGGGACAAGATCAAGGGGACGATCGCGCAGAACATCGGACTCGCCATAGCGCCGAACGGTGACCCGAAGAAGTTCCTCGACGACCTGCAGGCGCAGGCCGAGGCCGGCAAGTAGTGGTGGGGGGCCGGCTCCGCCGACGGAGTCGCGACAGCGGCACCGCGAGCATCGCCGAGGCGCTGCTCTGGCTCGGGCCGGCCCTCATCCTCATCATCGGCGTAGTGCTCTACCCGGCGATCACGCTCGTCGCCACCTCCTTCGGCCGGTATTCGATCACCGGACTGCGCAGCGGCGATGCCGGCGTCTCGAACTACGTCGGATTCCTGACGAGTCCCGACCTCCCCCGGGTGGTCGGCAATACCGGGGTCTGGGTCGTCGCGGTCGTCGTGCTGACCATCGCGACGAGCCTCGCGCTCGCGCAGTTCCTCTCGAAGAGCTTCTTCGGCCGGCGATTCGTGCGGTGGGCGGTCATCGTGCCGTGGGCCGCGGCACTCGTCATCTCCAGCCAGTTGTTCCGGCTGATCTACGACTACTACCACGGCATCCTCAACCAGCTGCTGCTTGCTCTTCACGTCATCCGGAAGCCGATCGACTGGCTCGGGGATCCGCACTTCACGATGATCTCGATGGTCCTCGTCGGAGTCTTCGTCTCAATTCCGTTCACGGCATACCTCTTCGTCGCCGGGCTGAACGGAATCCCGGCGGATGTTTACGAGGCCGCCCGGATCGACGGCGGGAGACCGTGGCAGATCTACCGGCAGATCACCCTTCCGCTGCTGCGGCCGGCGATCCTGATCGGGGTGGTGCTCAACATGATCTACGTCTTCAACTCCTTTCCGATCATCTGGATCCTCAACGGGTCGAATCCCGGATTCGGAAACGACACGATGATCACCTACATGTACAAGCTGGCGTTCCGCAGCGCGCAGCATGACGTCGGGTTGTCGGCGGCCGCCGGGGTGTTCAATGTGATCGTCATCCTGATCGCCGTCGCCGTCTACCTCCGTTTCGTCAACTGGCGGGAGAGCAGCGACGCATGACCATTACAGCGATTCCCCGTCGAACGCTCCGGGGTTGGAAGAGCCACCGCCGCTGGGTGATGCCGCTCGCCGGCCTCGCCGTCATCGTCTTCTTCGTCGCGCCGTACGTCGTCATGCTGCTCGACGCCCTCCGCCCGAGCGGGGAGGTGCTCGCGACCCCGCCGACGTTCTTCCCGAAGACCTGGACAGCGGATGCCTTCGTGCAGGTGGTCTCCGACCCCGCCTTCCAGAACTGGCTGAAGACGTCCCTCATCGTCGCCCTGTCGGCGACCGCCATCGTGATCGTCGTCGCGATCCCGGCCGCCTACTTCACGGCGCGCTTCCGCTTCCGCGGACGGGTGCTCTTCCTCGGGCTCGTCGTGGTGACCCAGATGTTCGCACCGACGAGCCTCGTGGTCGGCATCTACCGTGAGTTCTACGACCTCGGGCTGATCAACACCTACACGGCGCTGATCCTCACCGATGCGGCGTTCAACATCGCCTTCGCGCTCTGGATACTGCAAGGGTTCTTCGCGGCGATCCCGAAAGACATCGAGGGGGCCGCGGCACTCGACGGCTGCGGTCGGGTCGGCACGATGTTCCGTATCATGCTCCCGCTCACGCTCCCCGGTGTCGTGACCGCGGTGACCTTCACGTTCATCGCGGCGTGGAACGAGTACGTCGTCGCGCTCACCCTGATCCAGGATGACGCGCTCAAGCCGCTCACGGTCGGTATCAGCTCGTACGTGACGGCCTACCAGCAGAACTGGGCCCAGCTCTTCGCAGCGTCCCTGATCGCGATCGTCCCAGTGGTCATCCTGTTCGCGCTGATCGAGAAGCATCTCGTCGGGGGACTGACGGCCGGAGCGATCAAGTGAACCTCGACATTTCCGTTATGTAAATGGTCCTCACAAAGCTTGCGGGACGGGGGTTTGTAAGGTTTACTAACAAACACGTTCCACCCGGTTCCCACCGATCCCACCGCACCAGCGACGATGCCTTCCGGCGCCGTCGACATCCTGAGAGGATCCTCGAATGAAAAGAAGGCTCGCAAGCGTCACCGCTGTCGCACTGGCATCGGTGCTGGCGCTCGCCGCATGCAGTTCAGGTACCGGCGCCGCAACCAGCACCGGCGCCAGCACCAACGGAAAAGGCAAGACGATCACGCTCTGGCTCGCCGGCGGAGACACCCCCGACCCACTCCGCGCCTACCTCAAGGCCGAGTTCGCAAAGGAGACCAAGGGCACGCTCGACATCCAGCAGCAGTCCTGGGGCGATCTCGTCACGAAGCTCACCACCGCGCTTCCGGACAAGAACAACACCCCGGACGTCACCGAGATGGGCAACACCCAGTCCCCGACGTTCACGAACGTCGGCGCGTTCCTCGACATCTCCGACATGTACGCGCAGTTGGGCGGCGGAAGCCTCCTGCAGTCGTTCGTCGAAGCCGGCAAAGTCGACGGCAAGAACTACACGCTGCCGTACTACTTCGGATCCCGCTACGTCTTCTACCGCAAAGACGTCTGGGCGAAGGCCGGCATCACCGCCGTGCCGACGACGCTGACCGACTTCAACAAAGACGTCGCGACGATCGCCGCGAAGAACCCCGACAACATCCCGGGATTCTCCGGCTTCTACCTGGGCGGCCAGGACTGGCGCGATGGAATCTCGTGGATCTTCGCGAACGGCGGAGACATCGCGAAACTGTCCGGCGGCAAATGGGTGGCGAGTCTCGACAGCGCCGCGACCCAGAAGGGCCTCGTGCAGTTGCAGGCGCTCTACAAGAACGCGTCCAATGCGCCGAACGATGCCAAGGACTCCAACCAGTACATCTACCTCAACGATGACGACGCCCTCGCGGGAGCAACGCCCGCGGATGCGACGACCCCCGTCTCGCTGAGTGCCGCGACGATCATGGCGCCGGGCTGGGCACACTGGTCGATCGGAACGAAGGGGAAGGGAGCGGATGGAAAGGTCACCCGCACCTTCGACGACAGCGTCTTCGGAGTGTTCGCGCTGCCGGGAGCCGACGGAAAGCCGGCACCCGTCTTCGCCGGAGGATCGAACATCGGCATCTCGGCGAAGAGCAAGAACCCGGGGCTCTCGAAGACCCTGCTGAAGATCATGTTCAGCAAGACGTACCAGGAGATGCTCGGCAAGAACGGCCTCGGTCCGGCCAACTCGAAGTACGTCTCGTCTCTCGGCACCGATGAATTCGCGAAGGCGCTCATCTCGTCGGCTTCCAACTCGAAGCTGACCCCGGCGGCGCCGGGCTGGGCATCCGTCGAATCGGGGAACGTGCTCGAGGAGTTCTTCTCGAAGATCAAGGACTCGACCGATCTTCCGGCACTCGCGAAGCAGTACGACGCCAAACTGAATCCGCTGCTGAACTAGCAGCACGCGCCCGCGATTGTTCGCCTTCGGGACGAATGGTCGCGGGCGCGCACGAACAGTCGTCCCGTAACCGAACAATCACGTGGAAGGAGCTCCGGATGACGACGACACTGCACCCCGAAGCTCCTCCCGTCGTCGGGGCTACACCGCAGCCGACGCTCCGCACTCCGCGCAAGCGGCGCATCTCGTTCACCCCCTACTTCCTGCTGATCCCGGCCGTCGTCATCCTCGCGATCGCGATGGGCTACCCGCTCGTCTGGCAGATCGTCACCTCGACACTCAAGTTCGGCCTCGCTCAGCAGTTCGGCAAGCCGGCCGAGTTCGTCGGGCTCGGCAACTACCTGACGCTCGCGTCCGACCCGTACATGTGGACGGTCATCCTCCGCTCGGTGCTGTTCTGCTTCGCAGCGGCCGCCGTCACCATGGGCCTCGGGGTGCTCGTCGCGCTGTTGATGCGGGCCGTCGGCAGCGTCATCCGCATCATCATCCAGATCTCGATGCTGCTCGCCTGGGCGATGCCGGTCGTCGCGGCGATGACCGTCTGGAACTGGCTCTTCGACTGGCGTCGCGGGGTGGTCAACTGGGTGCTCACCTCTGTCGGGCTCCCGTTCCAGAACCACAACTGGCTGCAGAATCCGGTGTCGTTCTACTTCGTGGCGCTGATCATCGTCGTCTGGATGAGCGTGCCGTTCGTCGCATTCTCGCTCTACGCCGGGCTCACGCAGGTGTCGGGCGAGGTGCTCGAGGCCGCCCAGATGGACGGGGCGACGCCGAGGCAGCGCTTTCAGTTCATCATCGTGCCGATCATCCGTCCGGTCATCTCGATCGTGCTGCTGCTTCAGGTCATCTGGGATCTGCGCGTCTTTACCCAGATCAAGCTGCTGCAGGATGCCGGCTCGATCGCCAGCGAGACCAACCTCCTCGGCACCTACATCTACCAGCTCGGCACCGGGTCGAGTAACTTCGGAACGGCATCGGCCGTGTCGATCTTCGTGCTCGTTCTCACGGTCGGAATCAGCGCGTTCTACGTGCGCAGCATGCTGAAAGAGGACGAATCATGAGGGTCAGAATGACTCCGGCGCGCGTGATCCTCGGAATCGTCGGTATCGCCGTCGCCATGATCTGGATCTTCCCGGTGTACTGGATGGTCAACTCGTCGCTACTGCCGAACGTCGTGCTGCAGTCGCAGAGTCCGACATTCCTGCCCCTCGGCGCATCGTTCGACAACTTCAGCGCGGTCTTCCAGGGCGGAACCTTCCTCCCGGCGCTCGGGATGAGCGTGGTCATCGCCCTCATCGTCGTCGCCTGCTGCCTCATGTTCGCGTTCCTCGCCGCCCTCGCGATCAGCCGCTTCCGCTTCCGGGGACGCAAGGGCTTCGTGCTCGCGATCCTCTTCATCCAGATGCTTCCGGCCGAGGGGCTGTTCATCGCGCAGTACAAGCTCATGGCGTCGGTCGACCTGCTCAACACGGTGCTCGGCGTGAGCATCATCTACATCGCCGCCGTCGTGCCGTTCACGATCTGGATGCTGCGCGGCTTCGTCGCCGGCATTCCTGCGGAACTCGAGGAGGCAGCGATGGTCGACGGACTCAGCCGCACGAAGGCTTTCCTGCGCATCACGTTCCCGTTGCTCGCCCCGGGGCTCGTCGCATCCGGCGTCTACGCGTTTCTGCAGGCCTGGAACGAGTTCACCGTCGCCCTCGTGGTGCTGCAGAAGAACTCTGTGCAGACCCTGCCGCTCTGGTTGCGCGGCTTCATCCAGGCCTCGGCGAGCCATGCCATCGACTGGGGGCAGGTGATGGCTGCGTCGACGCTCGTCGCGCTGCCGGTGATCATCTTCTTCCTGCTCGTACAGGGGCGGATGACGAGTGGACTCGTGAGCGGAGCGGTGAAGGGATGAGCGCGGCACTCGGCGTACTTCTTCCCGGATTCAGCGGACCGACGCTACCGGATTGGCTCGCGGCACGACTGCGAGACGGGCTCGCGGGCGTCTGCATCTTCGCGACGAACATCGAATCCCGCGCTCAGCTTCGCACATTGACCGACTCGATCCGGCGGGCGAATCCACGGGCGATCATCGCCATCGACGAGGAGGGCGGAGACGTCACGCGGCTCTACCAGTCGGTGGGGTCTCCGTATCCGGGAAACGCGATCCTCGGGCGCATCGACGACGTCGCCTATACGGAGTTCATCGGGCGCTCGGTCGGGTGGGAACTGCGTCTCGCCGGCTGCACGCTGGACTTCGCCCCGGATGTCGACATCAATTCGAATGACGATAACCCCGTGATCGGGGTGCGCAGCTTCGGCTCCGACCCGGCCCTGGTCGCGCGGCACGCCGCCGCCTGGGTGCGCGGGCTCGAGTCCACCGGCATCGCCGCCAGTGCGAAGCACTTCCCCGGCCACGGTGATACGGCGGTCGACTCCCACGTCGCGCTCCCGGTCGTCGACCTGCCGCTAGCGACACTGAGGGCTCGCGAGCTGATTCCGTTCCGCGCGACGAATGCGGCGACGTTCTCGCGCACGATACTGACGGGACTGCTTCGCGAGGAGTTCGGATTCAGCGGTGTGATCGTTTCCGACGCCCTCGATATGGCGGGCGCGAGCGGCGAACACGGGCTCGCGATCGCGGCGGTGCGGGCGATCGCGGCCGGCTGCGACCTGCTCTGCATCGGCACCGACAACACCGCCGAACAGCTCGACGAGATCGAGGCGCAATTGGAGTCGGCGATGACGGATGGCCGCCTGGACGCCGCTCGCCTCACAGACGCGGCAACTCGGGTCACTGAGCTCGCGACTGAGACCGTCGCAGATGCCGCACGCATTCCGATTCCGGAATATGTCACCATACTCGATGAGCCGGCCTTCCACTGGGACCGCACATCCGGCGCGTTCGACGTCTCACCCGGCGTCCAGATCGGCGCCGATCATCGCTACTTCCAGTTCGAGACGCCCGCGAACGTGGCGGTCGGCGCAGCCCCCTGGGGTGCACGCGCCGCGATCAGAGGGGTGACGGTGCTTCGCGAGGGAGATGAGATCGTGCTGACGGATGGGGTGCAGCCGGTGCTCATCGGACGGGGAAATCACCGGCACGGGTGGGTGCGGACCGCCGTGGATGCCCTGCGTCTGCGGCATCCGTCCGCGGTCGTCGTCGACATGGGCTGGCCGAGTGCCGACCGCGCGTACGCCGACATCGCGACTTTCGGCGCATCCCGGCATACGGCGAATGCCCTCGTCGCGCTGCTGTCGGCTGCCGCCACCACCGCGAGGGAGGGTGCGTGGGAGACGGTGGCGCCCGATTCACACGCGCCCGATTCACACGCGTCAGATTCAACAGTGCCCGAATCAACAGTGCCCGAGACGGCGGTCACGACGTGAGGGTGGGAATCGATATCGGCGGCACCAAGACCGATGCCGTCGCGCTCGACTCCTCCGGCGTCGTCGTCGAGCAGCTGCGGGTTGCGACGGGGTTCGGGTCGGATGCGGTACTCGAGTCGACGATCGCGGCCGTGAGAATGCTCGCGGCACGGCTCGACCGTGAACCGCTGGAGTTCGAATCGATCGGCGTCGGCATCCCCGGAGCGGTCGACAGCCTGTCGGGGCGCGTCTCCCATGCGGTGAATCTCGGGCTGTCCGGGCTCGACCTCGGAGCCGAACTCGGGGCGCGTCTCGGCCTGCTCGTGCGGGTCGAGAACGACGTCAACGCCGCGGCTCTCGGGGCATTCCACCTGCTCGGATCCGAGTCTCGGCTCGATTCGGCCCCGTCCCACTCGATGGCCTACCTCAATCTCGGAACCGGGCTCGCTGCGGGGCTGGTGCTGAACGGGCAGGTCTGGCGCGGGTCGCGCGGAACGGCCGGGGAGATCGGGCACATACCGGTGGATCCGAACGGTCCGCTCTGCCCCTGCGGCCAACGCGGCTGCCTCGAGATGGTGGCATCCGGATCGGCGGTCGCACGGCAGTGGCCGACCGATCATCCGCGCCCGGTGCTGGCCCTGTTCGAGGCCGCGGATGCTGGCGACCCGCGCGCGATAGAGGTGCGAGCGCGACTCGCCGACAACGTCGCCTCCGCCGTGCGGCTGCTCGTGCTCACCGTCGATGTCGACTCCGTGGTCATCGGTGGCGGACTCAGCTCGCTCGGTGTGCCGCTGCTCGCCGGCATCCGGGCCACCCTCGACTCCTGGGCGGCGGTCTCACCGTTCATCGCCTCGCTCGAACTCTCCCGTCGAGTGGAGATAGTGCCGCCCGAGTTCCCGGCCGCCGCTGTCGGTGCGGCACTTGTCGGGATGTCCGCGATCGGCGCTGCCTGATGGCCGAGGTGGTCATCGTTCGGGATGCCGACGAGGCAGGTGAACTCGCCGCGGACGCCATTCTCGCCCTGGTCGCCAGAAAGCCGGATGCCGTGCTCGGTCTCGCCACCGGATCCACACCCCTCTCGGTCTACCGCGCCATAGCCGCCCGCCACGTCGACCTCTCGCGGGTGCGCGGATTCGCGCTCGACGAGTATGTCGGGCTCCCTGATGATCACCCGGAGAGCTACCGGGCCGTGATCACCCGCGACGTCGTCGGTCCGCTCGGCCTGACGCCGGAGCTCATCGCCGTGCCCGGGCACCTCGGGCCGATCGAGACGGCCGGTGAGGATTACGAAGCGGCGATCATCGCTGCCGGCGGCATCGACATCCAGATCCTCGGACTCGGCACCGACGGGCACATCGGCTTCAACGAGCCCGGCTCCTCGTTCGGCTCGCTGACGAGGGTCAAGACCCTCACCCGTCGGACACGCGAAGACAACGCGCGATTCTTCGCGTCGATCGACGACGTGCCGGTGAACTGCATCACGCAGGGCCTCGGCACGATCAGGCGGGCCGGCCATCTGCTGCTGCTCGCGTTCGGAGCCTCCAAAGCGGATGCCGTCGTCGCCGCCCTCGAGGGGCCGGTCACGGCGAGCGCGCCCGGCTCCGCAATCCAGCTGCACCCGCACGTGACGGTGCTGATCGACGAAGCCGCGGCCTCCGGCCTCCACAACGTCGAGTACTACCGTTACGCGTGGGCGAACAAGCCCGCGTGGGAGGGGCTGTAGCCGTTCCGTGTCCGCGGCGCTCGGCCCTCTCACGTCGGCTCACTCGCCGCCTCGCCGCCTCGCAGTCCGCATCGGCGAGGATGCCCGGACAGACAGGCGGGAGCTAAAGCAACTCGCCCGCGGCCCAGACCGACACGACGTTCCAGCCGTGGTCGAGGACGACCGCATCGGCGACGTGTCCGACCGTGAGGTACCCGTGCCGGCGCTCGAGGCCGAGCGCCTTCGCGGGCGTCGCCGTGAGGGCCGCGATGGCGTCGCGAGGGGAGACGTGCGCGTGTTCGATCGCACAGCGGAGCGCGACATCCTGGGTCAGGGTGGAGCCCGCGATCGTCTGGGTGCCGGAGAGCAGAGCGAGCCCCTCGCGTACCGAGACGTTGAGCATCCCGAGCCGGTAGTCGCCGTCGGAGGCGCCGGCCGCCGCCATCGCATCGGTGACGAGGGCCACGCGTCCCGGGGCAGAGGCGAAGGTCATGGCCGCGACATCCGGGTGCACATGGTGGCCGTCGAGGATGAGTTCGAGCGTCACCCGGTCGTCTTCGAACGCCGCGACCACCGGCCCGGGAGCACGATGATGGATGCCCGGCATCGCGTTGAAAGCGTGCGTGAGGATGCGCGCCCCCCGGTCGAACGCGGCACGGGCCTCGTCGAACGTAGCTTCCGTGTGGCCGATCGCGACGGTCACCCCGTTCTCGACGAGCACATCGATCGCATCGCCGCCGTTCGGCAGCTCCGGGGCGATGGTGAGCTGGCGGAGGGTGCCGCGGCTCGCGCCGATCAACTCCTCGACGGCGAACGGAAGCGGCTCGAGCAGGAAGTCCGGGTGGTGGGCTCCGCGGGCTCCCGGCGCGAGAAACGGCCCTTCGAGGTGCGAACCGAGCACGAGCGGGTCGGCTTCGGCGATCGTTGCGATCAGCCCGAGGCTCTCCCTCAGCCGCTCAACCGGATTCGCCACGAGACTGAGTACGGAGCGGGTGGTCCCGTGGGCGCGATGGGTGGCGATGGCCTGCACGATCTCGTCCGCGTCGTCGTCGTAGGAGTGCCCGCCGCCACCGTGGCAGTGCAGGTCGAGGAAGCCGGGGACCAGCCAGCGGCCACCGACGTCGATACTCTGGTCGGCATCCGGATGCTGCGGGCCCGAGCCGGTTGCGACGATCGAGTCGCCGCGCACCAGCATCCAGAAGTCGTCGACCTGGCCGTGGCCGTCGAGTTTCTGGGCCGAGTGGAAAAGTGTGTTCACCGTTGTTCCCCCGTGCCGAATTCGCGTCGCGCGTTGAGGATGCCGCTCGCCGCGGCCGCAACCCCGAAGACGAGTCCGACGATCGGATAGCCGAGCATGAACCAGGTCGCCACCGCCGCCCCCATGATGAAGACCTCGACGAGCACGCGGCCGACCGGGTCGAGCGGGAAGACCGCCTTCGGCGAGCGGAAAAGCCCCCAGACGACGGCCGCGAACAGCGGAGCACCGATCATGAAGAAGACGGCGGGGATCGGGAACGGCCAGGCTAGGTAGCCCCAGAATCCGAGGGAGAAGAGAGCGAAGAGCTCGAGGGCGAAACGCAGGATGTCGTTGGGGCTGACGATCGGCCTCGGGGGCGTGCCGGCGTCGCTCATGTGAAGATGATCGTTCGCGCGCCATCGCGCAGCACACGGTGTTCCGCGAACCACTTGACGGCCTGGGTGAGTGTGCGCGATTCCTCGTCCTGGCCGATCGCGGTGAGCTCGGCGGGTGTGCGGGAGTGGTCGACGCGCACGACGTTCTGCTCGATGATCGGACCCTCGTCGAGCTCGCTCGTCACGAAATGCGCCGTCGCACCGATGAGTTTCACCCCGCGGGCGTGCGCCTGGCGGTACGGATTGGCACCCGTGAAACCCGGGAGGAAGGAGTGGTGGATGTTGATGATCCGCCCCTCGAGCGCCGCACACAATTGCGGCGACAGTATCTGCATGTAGCGCGCGAGGACGACCAGTTCGATGTCGAACTGTTCGACGGCATCCAGCACCCGGTCTTCGAAGGCGAGCTTCTCACCCGGAGTCGTGACGGGATGCGCCTCGAAGGGCACACCGTAAAATTCGGCGAGCCCGCCGAGCTGCGGGTGGTTGCTGAGGATGAGCGGCAGCTCGACCGGCACCTGGCCGGCGCGTTGTCGGAACAGCAGGTCGTTGAGGCAGTGTGCGGCGGTCGAGACGAGCACGAGAGTCCGAAGCGGGCGGCCGACGACATCCAGGGTCGCGGTCATGTCGTAGCTGCTGATCACATCGTCGAGTGCCGCCTCGAAGGTGGCCCGATCAGCGCTCGACTGCACCTGGAGACGCATAAAGAATGTGCCGGAGTCATCGCTCGAGAACTGCTTCGATTCGGTGATGTTGCCGTGCGCCACGACGATCGCTCCGCTGATCGCGTTCACGATGCCTGGCCGGTCGGGGCAGACGATGGTCAGCACCCAGTGCGTCGTCGGCCCCGGTGCTGCGCCGCGCGGCGCTGGGGTCTGCTGGGCTTCGACGTTCACGGCACAAGAGTATTCTGCTTCTGTCGGCGCGCGCGTTCGCCCCGGCCCGCAGGCGGCGGCGATTCACCGCCCAGCAGCCTGAACGGATCCAGCTCTTGGTCGCGCGCGACACCACATCCACTTCCCGTTTTCCACTTCTCGGGCTGCTGGTGCTCGCCGGGGCGATCTTCTGCTCTGTCACGAGCGAGTTCCTGCCGACCGGGCTGCTCCCCGACATCTCTCACGAGTTGCGGGTCTCGACGTCCCAGGTCGGGCTGCTCGTCTCGATCTTCGCCGGCGTCGTCGTGCTCACGGCGACCCCGCTCGCCGCGCTGACCCGTCGCGTCTCGCGGAAGCGGCTGGTGATTCTCGTGCTGCTCATCAACGCGGTGTCCGGTGTGCTTGCGGCGATCGCGCCGACATACGAGTTGCTCGTCGGTGCCCGCATCCTCGGAGGGCTCGCCCACGGCCTGTTCTGGGCGGTGGTCGGCGCCTACTCGGCCCACCTTGTGCCGAAACACCAGCTCGGACGCGCGGTCGCCATCACCAGCGGCGGTGCGACGGCGGCCTTCGTGCTCGGCGTTCCGCTCGGAACCGCTCTCGGCCACGCATTCGGCTGGCGTCTCGCGTTCGCCTCCATCGCGGGCGCGATGGTGGTGCTCACGGTCTTCGTCGCGCGGTTCCTGCCGGCGGTGGATCACCGGGTGACGCTCGCCACCGGCGAGATCGCGCTGCCCATGCGCCGGGATCACACCCTCCCCGCCGTCGTCATCGTCTGCGTCGTCATCGTCGTCGTCGCGATGGGGCACAACTCGTTCTACACCTACATCGCGCCCTGGCTCATCGGGATACCGGGCTTCGACGTCTCGGCCGTGGCCCCCCTGCTCTTCCTCTACGGGGGAACCGGTGCGATCGGTCTCGCGCTCGCCGGGCTCATCGCCGACCGCTATCCGCGCCGCGGGCTGATCGGGATGACGATCGCCGTCGCCGTTCCGGTGCTGATGCTCGCGCTCTTCTCCCACAACCAGGTCGTCGTCATCGTCGCCATCGCAGTCTGGGGAGTGGTGTTCGGCGGCCTGCCGGCGATGCTGCAGACGCGGATGCTGCATACCGCGTCAGCGCGCGTTCGGGATGTCGCCTCCGCACTCTTCACGACATCCTTCAACATCGCGATCGGCGGCGGTGCGCTCATCGGGGCCCTGGTGCTCGACGGGGTGGGCCTTGGCGCGCTGCCGTCTGTAGACCTCGGATTCATCGTCGTCGGCATCGTGTTCCTCGTGGCCGCGGACGCGTGGCTTCGGTGGCGCGCGGCGCTGCGGTAGAGCGGCGGTATCGCCCCTTTCGCCCGCCGCCACCCTTGCACCGCTCACGGCATCCACCTCCGTTTTTTCCATCCAAAGACGCGTGCGCACAGGTAGGTGGTTGGAAAAAGGGTAAGTGGATGGCTGCATGGTCACCGAACGCCTGCCGCGACGAGCAGGCCGCGAAGAAGCTTCGGTGATTGCGCCGTCTCCCACATCCAGCGACTCATTCCATGGCCGGCCGCGCGAAGGTCGTCCTCCCGCGCCTTCTCGTCGAGCAGGGCCTGGT
>JANYGT010000064.1 GCA_025362355.1 Lacisediminihabitans sp.
GGGGGTGGTGTCTTCGATCAGTGTGATTCGCCCGGCCATTCCCCTATCTTGGCTCAGCGCGTGACCAGGTACCCGATCGCCGCCGCTGCGATGCCCAGAACGAGGTTCAGTACGACGCTCGAGAGCGCGGTGCGCCAGCGCCCCCGTTCGACCAGCTGCACCGTCTCGACCGACCAGGTGCTGAAGGTGGTGAGTCCGCCGGCGAGTCCGGTGAGCAGGATGAGGTGCCATTCGGCGGAGATGGACGCTCGAGCCGACAACCCGAGCAGGCATCCCCCGAACGCTGCGCCGACCACGTTCACGATCAGCACCGCAAACGGGAATCGCGTGAAACGGGCGAGGAGCAGTGTGGTGCCGAAGCGCGCGAGGGCACCGATCGCCCCGAAGGCCAGCACCGCGACCACCACGAGCGGGCTCATTCGTCCACCGTGTCGCGGTCGTTGCGCGCGCGCCCCCCGATGCGGATCCCGACTGCTGCTGCCGCGAATCCGAGCACCATCGTCAGCACGAAGTAGACGATCGCCAGCACGATGAGCCCGTTGTGCACCTCGGCGACGAGGGACACCGCGAACGCAGAGAACGTCGTGAACGACCCGATCGTTCCCGCGCCGAGCCCGGCCTTCGCCCAGGACGGAAACCCGGGACGCTTCCAGAGGGTGGAGACGAGGAGGCCGAGCAGGAATGAGCCGACGATGTTGATCAGCAGTGTGCTGACCGGGAATGTCGTGTCGGTATGGGGAATGACGGTATCGAGCGTCAGTCGGATGCCCGTGCCGACCACACCGCCCGCTGCGACGGCCGCGGCCTCACGCCATCCGGCCACCCCTAGGAACCCGGCTTATTCCGGGTGGTCATCGAGGAGCCGGACAGCTCAGCGCGCTGACCCGGTTCGACCGGTCTCCCGCCGTCTCCCTCGGACGTCGGCAGCTCCCGCCGCACGCCGACCGGAGCCGCCGGAGGCAGCGGCTTGCGCATGATCGGGCGACGCGGTTCGCCGCTGCGGTCGGAGCCGGGGAGCGGGCGATATCCGCGCGCGTACAGCTGTTTCGACGAGTCGAGCAGCCACGGTACGAGGGCGATCGTCACCCCGTGCACGAGCATCAGCTTCTGGCGGATTCGGCGTGCCTTGTGGTTGTGGAGCAGGTTCTCCCACCAGTGGCCGACGATGTACTGCGGCGTGTAGATGGTGATGACCTCTGAGCCGTATTCTGCGCGGCGGGCCTTGATGTAGCGGATCAGCGGTGTGCCGATATCCCGATACGGCGACGGGATGATGCGCAGTGGCACCGCGATGTTCATCTCGTCCCAGAGTTTCGACAGCTTCTCGGATTCCTCGTCGGCGATGTTGACGTGGATCGCCTCGATGCTCTCGTGGCGAGCGGCGATGGCGTAGTCGAGAGCCTTCAGCGTCGGCTTCTGCATCTTGCCGACCAGAACGACCGCATGATCGCCGGTGGCGCCGAAGGTCGTCGTCGGGTCGACCTCGATGCCCTCCTCCACCTGGCGGTAGTAGCGGTTGATGCGCAGCATCAGGAAGAACAGGATCGGCATGATCGCGAACACCAGCCAGGCGCCATGCGTGAACTTGGTGACCGTGACGACGATGAGCACGACACCGGTGAAGAGCGCGCCGGTGGCGTTGATGATGCGCGAGCGATAGACCTGGCCGGGGTTCGCGCATCCGGCCCGCAGCATCTTCGTCCAGTGCACGACCATGCCCGTCTGGCCGAGGGTGAACGAGACGAAGACGCCGATGATGTACAGCTGGATGAGCTGCGTCAGGTTCGCACGATAGACCACGAGCAGCACGATGGCCGCGCCACTCAGCGCGAGTACGCCGTTCGAATAGACGAGTCGATCGCCGCGGGTGCGCAGCGATTTCGGCGCATAGTCGTCTCGCGCGAGCACGGAGCCGAGCAGCGGGAATCCGTTGAACGCCGTGTTCGCCGCGAGCAGCAGCACGAGTGCCGTCGCCCCCTGGATGACGTAGAACATGAAGTATCCGCCGCCGGGGAAGGTCGCCGCCGCGATCTGCGAGATC
>JANYGT010000065.1 GCA_025362355.1 Lacisediminihabitans sp.
CTGACCAGGCCCAGTCAAAGACCGGGCCTGGTCACAACGGGGAAGAGACTACTTGGTCTCTTCGGCGGGGGCGACGGCCTCAGCGGCGGCTTCGACTGCAACCTCGGCAACTGCACCCTCGGCGACGACCTCGGCCGCGACGGCCTCGGTCTCACTCGCGGCGAGGAGCTCCTGCTCCCAGGCGGCCAGCGGCTCGACGGCAGAGACGTTTCCGCTCTCCTCCGGCTTTGCGTGGCGCTGGATGAGGCCCTCGGCGGCGGCGTCGGCGATGATACGGGTCAACAGGCCCACGGAGCGGATGGCGTCGTCGTTGCCCGGGATCGGGTACTGGACGTCGTCCGGGTCGCAGTTCGTGTCGAGGATCGCGATGACGGGGATGCCGAGCTTGTGCGCCTCGTCAATGGCGAGGTGCTCCTTCTTCGTGTCGACGATCCAGACGGCGGAGGGGGTTTTGGTCAGGTTGCGGATTCCACCGAGGCTCTTCTGCAGCTTGACGAGCTCACGTCGCTGAATGAGGAGTTCCTTCTTGGTGAAGCCACGGGTGGTGTCGTCGAAGTCGACCTCTTCCAGTTCTTTCATGCGCGCGAGGCGCTTGGAGACCGTCTGGAAGTTGGTGAGCAGTCCACCAAGCCAGCGCTGGTTGACATAGGGCTGGCCGACACGCTGCGCCTGCTCCGCGATGGAGCCCTGTGCCTGCTTCTTCGTTCCGACGAAGAGGATGGTGCCGCCGTGGGCGACCGTCTCCTTCACGTAGTCGTAGGTCTTGTCGATGTACTGCAGCGACTGCTGGAGATCGATGATGTGGCTTCCCGAACGCTCGGTCAGGATGAAGCGCTTCATCTTCGGATTCCAGCGACGGGTCTGGTGACCGAAGTGGACTCCGCTGTCGAGCAGCTGGCGAATGGTGACGACGGCCATGGCCGATTCCTTCTCCGCGCGCAGGCGACTGCCATGCCTGTGCATGGCGCTGCGCGCTTGTCTCAGTTTTTTCGGGCCCCGGACGGGACCTGAACCTGGTGCCCGACACGACGCCCGCCCTCGCATTTCGGTGATGAAACCGGCGAGGGACTGATGGACGCTGTGCCATATTCAGCGAATATGTGCGGGCACGCGTAGTCACCCCGCAAGCGAGGTGCTTTCGCAACTATATCACCGGAGGATCGGACGACTCCCCTCCTCCCCCGCCCCCGTTTTCCGTGATGATCCCACGGGCCATCGAGGTGCGGCGTCGCCGCTCCCCGGGGCACGGGATGCTACACAGATGTTGTTTCCGCCCGCGGCCGCCCGGAGTACCCGGCTCGTACTCCTCGCGATCCTGATCGGGCTCGTGGCGGCTCCGTCAACGCACTTTGCTACGGTACCGTCCGCGCACCCTGCCGCGGCGGAAGCAACATCCCGCTGGAGTTGGCCGATCGCCCCTCCCCATACGATCGTGCGCCCCTTCGTCGCGCCCGTGACCCCGTACGGGGCGGGGCATCGCGGGATCGACATCACCGCGGCAGCCGACACCATCGTCGTCGCGCCCGATGACGGCGTCGTCTTCTTCGTCGGCGTGGTAGTCGACCGGCCCGTCCTCTCGATCACGCACGCGGGTGGCGTCGTGTCGAGTTATGAGCCCATGGTCTCGAGCCTTGAGGTCGGCTCGACCGTCCGGCGCGGAGATCCGATCGGTACAGTCACAGTCGGCCACTGCACGGCGACCTGCCTGCATCTCGGCGCGCGGCTGCACGGCCAGTACGTGTCACCGCTGAACTACCTCGCCGCCATTCGGCGCGCCGTCTTGCTACCGGTGCGCGCGCGAGGCCCGTCGGTCGGGCCGCTCCCACCATCCACGGCCTATCGTTAGGCGGTGACCAGTCGACGTGAGGTAGCCCAGCGGCTCGACATCCCTCTCGAGATGGCAGAGCGTCACGGGATACCGGCACGGATGACAGAGGCCGAATTCGCGGAACTCGACAGCAACCCGCCCGCCTGGCTCCTTCAGTCGCGGGCCAACCGCTCGAAGACGGCGCGACCGGTCTGGATCACGCTGACCTGCGACATCTGCGGATACAGCGAGACCGCCCGCCCGAAGAAGTGGTGGCCGCAGTTCAGCTACCTCAGCTGCTCGCACCACGACATCTGGGAGTTACCGGACCCCGCCCCCGGGCTGGCTCGGGAAGAGATCGACGGGATCGGGGCATCCTTCGTCGGTATCGTCGACCGCTGAGCCCCTTTCCGAACGCTGAGTCCCATTCCGACCGCTGAGTCCCTTTCCGACCGCTGAGCCTGTTTCCGAACGCTGAGCCCCTTTCCGAACGCTGAGCCCGTTCCGGACGGGCGAGTTCACGCCCTCGGGTGTGCCGACCGATAGCTCTCCTTCAGCCGCTCGGCCGACACATGCGTGTAGATCTGGGTCGTACCGAGGCTCGCGTGGCCGAGCATCTCCTGCACGGCGCGCAGGTCGGCTCCCCCGTCGAGAAGATGCGTGGCGGCGGTGTGCCGCAGTGCGTGCGGACCCGATCCTCCACCGCCCGGCAGCTCGCCGATCAGCGACGCGACGAGCGTGTAGACGGCCCGGGTACCGATGCGAGCGCCGCGTGCACCGAGGAAGAACGCCGGCGTCGGCTCAACCGCGAGCTCCCGTCGGGCACGGACCAGATAGTCGACGATCGCATTCTTCGCCGGAACGCCGAAGGGCACCACCCGTTCCTTCGATCCCTTCCCGAGCACCCGCACCGTCAGCCGATCGAGATCGATGCTCCCGAGGTCGAGCCCGGTGAGCTCGCTCACGCGCAGCGCTGAGGCGTAGAGAAGCTCGATGATCGCCAGGTCACGGATCGCCGCCGGGTCACCATCGAGCGTGCGCGTCGAGAGTCCGGCGAGGATCCCATCCATCTGCACGCGGGTGAGCACCCGCGGAAGGTGCTGGTCGGCTTTCGGCGCCCTCAGTCGTGCCGCCGCATCCGACGGAACGATTCCCGACCGGGCGAGCCACGACGTGAGCGCCCTGACCGCGGCGGATCTCCGCGCGAGAGTTGTCTTCGCGAGACCTGACTTGGATCCGCTCCACAGCCAGTCGCGCAGCAGCTCGAGGTCAAGGTCTCCCGCGTCCGTGATGCCCCGACCGTCAGCGAACTCGGCAAGGCGGGTGAGGTCGGACCGATAGGAACGAACGGTGTGCGCGCTGAATCCGCGTTCGACAGAGAGATGGGCCGCGAAGTCATCGACGGCGCGTTCGAGATGCACCGGTCCATCGTCGCCCCGCCGCGCGGGGCTTGGGTGTTCGGCGCGCCCGGGCAGCAGCTCTTGCGTACCGCTCAGTTGTCGGCGGTGAGGGCGGCGCGCTCCTCGTCGGTGAGCACCGCGGTCTTGTTCGAGAACACCTCGAGTCGACGCTCCGGCGTCATCTCGCCGATTCGATCCATGAAGACGCCGCTGAAGCCGGTGACCTCCGCGAACTGGGCGAGCGGCACGACGGAGTGCACTATGCGGTCGCCGTAGACGTGGACGAAGTTGAATGCCTGGGCCCCATCGACACCGGAGAGACCGTTCTGAGGAACCGTGAGATCCATCGTGTAGCAGGTCGCTGCGGCCACGGAGACGGGAATTCCGGCGAACATGCTGTGGGTCGTGTAGTGCAGATGGCCACCGAGGATGCCGCGCACGTCGGTGCCGCGGATGATATCGGCAAGTCGATCCTGCCCCTGCAGCTCGATGAGCGCCATCAGGTCGATCGGGGTGGGGATCGGTGGATGATGCAGCGCGAGCAATGTTCCGTGCGGAGCCCGCGTCGCCAGAATGTCGGCGAGCCAGGCGAGTTGCCCGTCGGTCATCGCCCCGTGGTGGTAGCCGGGAACCGTCGAGTCGAAGGAGATGATTCGGAGTCCGTTGACGTCGTACACACGGTCCTGCGGATGCTCGGTCGCTGCTGCCTCGGTCGTCTCTTCATCGAGCAGTTCGGTAGCGAAACGGAAGCGTTCGTCGTGGTTGCCCATCACCCAGACCACCTGGGAGCCCATGCGTTCCGCGGCGGGCTCGACTATCGCTCGGAGTCGCCGGTAGGCATCCGGTTCGCCGAGGTCGGCGAGGTCGCCGGTGAACACGATCGCCTCGGGGCGGGTGCCGGATTTCTCGAGCAGCTCTATCGCTCTGAGCAGGTTCTCGTGGCTCTGGATCTTGCCATAGAGCGGGCGGTTGCCCCCGAGGAAGTGGGTGTCGCTGACGTGCGCGATCACGTGCACTGGCTCGGGATACTGTCCGAATTGGGTCACACTGCAAGCCTAGGGCCGGGCACCGGCGGTGGTCTCTATGCCCGACCTCACTCAGCCCGTCTTCTTGACCCAGCCCTTCTCACGCTCGCCGACGGTGCTGTCGAGACCGAGCACCCCGAGAATCGACTGCACCGAGGAGATCGACAGTCCGGACCGTTCGGCGACCTCGGAGGCTGTTCGCGCCGCCCGGTGGCTGAGCGCATCCAGCACCCGTGTCTGATCGGACGATCCGCGCGCGGATCCGCCGCGGTCGGCATCCGCATGATCGGCACTCTGGAGGCCGCCGACCGGGAACGGCACGAGCTCGGCCATCTCCTCCGCGTTCGTCACGAGAACGGCGGTGAAATCGCGGATGAGCCTGTGACAGCCGGCCGAAGCCGCGCTCGTCACCGGACCGGGCATCGCCCCGAGTGGCCGCCCGAGGGTGGATGCGTGGCCTGCGGTGTTCAGCGATCCCGAGCGCCAGCCGGCCTCGAGCACGACCGTGGCGAGACTCGCGGCGGCGATCAGCCTGTTCCGTTGCAGAAAGCGCCATTTCGTCGGAGGACTGCCGCAGGGGAGTTCGGAGAGCACGACACCGGATTCCACGATGCGGGCGAGAAGCGCATCGTGCCCGCTCGGGTAGAAACGGTCGACACCACCGGCGAGGAAGGCGATCGTCTGCCCCGAGCTCGCGAGGGCGGCGCGGTGGGCCATCCCGTCGATTCCGTAGGCGGCTCCGGAGACGATCGAGAACCCTCGATCGACGAGGCCGGCCGATGCTTCCATCGTCACATGCTCGCCGTATCCGGTCGCCGCTCGTGCGCCGACGAGCGCGATCGACCGCTCGAGGCTCGTGAGGGCCGCGTCATTTCCGCGAACCCAGAGCGCGATCGGGGCGTGCTCCGCGAGGTCGGCGAAGCCGGCCGGCCAACCCTCGTCTCCCGGCACTCGAAGCCGAACCGAGTATCGCGCAGCCTGCCGAAGTGCTGTGATGGCGACGCTCGACTTCACCCTCGGATGCCAGCGCGTGAGCGCGGAATCGAGATCATCGACTGTGGGCGCTGTCTCGCCGGCATTCGCCAGCTGCGCGGCGATCTTTCCGGGCGAATGCTGCTCGACGACCGCTGCGAGTGCTGCGGAAGCGCCGAGGGCAGCGACGAGCACCCCGGCGATGCGATCCCCTGGTTCCGCTATGCCGGTCCAGCTCGCTCGCGCAAATCGATCTTCGAGCTCGGGGCGGGGCAGGTCTCCGGCGAGGTTTCGCAGCAGTGGAAGCAGGGCGGAGTCATCGATTCCGAACATCGTTCTGACGCCGGCCACGGTCGCAACGTCGGGGCTGAGCGCCGTTTCGTCGTTCACAGTTCTCTCCTCATGGTTTTCTCCTCACAGGTCAGTGCTCACAGTTCGGTTCTCACAGGGCTCGCCTCAGGTACAGCGCGCGGCCGATCTGGTCGGCGCCGGGCCGGGTCGCGCCGTCCAGATCTGCAAGAGTCCAGCCGAGCCGCAGCACGCGGTCGTAGCCGCGCATGGTGAGACCACCCCGCTCGAGCGCGCGGTCGATCGACGCGGTGGTCGCCGGACCGAGACGGCGCTCCGGGGCACGCAGCCACGCCCCCGGCACCTGCGAGTTCAGCCGCCAGGGCGTCTCCTTCAGGCGTTCCGCCGCGACGGCCCGCGCGGCGACGACGCGAGCGCGTGCATCCATGGTCGCGAGCCTCGGTGTGTCGCCGTCGAGGCGAAGTCTGGCCGCCGTCACCCGAGCGATGCGCAACTGGATGTCGATGCGGTCGAGCAGCGGACCCGACAGCCTTCCGAGGTACCGGCGCCGCGACATCGGTGGGCAGACGCATTCGGAGTCCGACGCACCGTACTGCCCGCAGGGGCAGGGATTGGCGGCGAGCACGAGCTGGAACTTCGCGGGAAAGTGCGCGATCGCATTCGCCCGGTGGATGCTGATGACCCCGGCCTCGAGCGGCTGCCGCAGCGCATCGAGAACGGCCGGCGAGAACTCGGGGGCCTCGTCCATGAAGAGCACCCCGTGCGACGCCCGCGCGGCAGCACCCGGCCGGATGACCCCGCCGCCACCGCAGACGAGGGAGGCAGCGGTCGCCGTATGGTGAGGTGCCTCGAGCGGCGGGCGGGTCACGAGCGACGCTCCGACCGGGATGCCGGCAAGGGAGCGCAGGGAACTCACCTCGAGCGCCTGCTCGGCATCGAGATCCGGAAGAAGCCCCGGCAGCCTCGACGCGAGCATCGTCTTGCCGGCTCCCGGGGGGCCGAGCAGGAAGACGTGGTGTCCGCCGGCCGCTGCGACGAGCATCGCCTCGATCGCGTCGTCGTTTCCGACGATGTCGGCAAGCTCGAGCAATTCCTCCTGCTGTTCGATCGCTTTCGGAACGAAGAGCGGTTCGACGACGATCGGCTCGAACTGCCCGCCGTGCCAGATCGCCGCATCTCGGAGCGAGGCGACGCCGATGACCCGGATTCCGGGCACAAGGGCGGCCTCGTCGGCATTGCCGCTCGGCACCATGACGATACCTGCACCCGCCCGGGCGGCGGCGAGCACCGCCGGGAGAATGCCGGTCGTCGGGCGAAGCCGACCGTCGAGTCCGAGTTCGCCGAGGTGCACCACCCGTTCGACCGATTCGGCGGAGACCGTCCCGTCGGCGGCGAGGATCGCGACCGCGATGGCGAGGTCGAATACCGAGCCGTGTTTCGGGAGCGATGCGGGCGACAGGTTGACGGTGATCTTGCGGGTCGGCAGCCCGCATCCAGAGTTCGCGGCCGCCGCGCGCACCCGGTCGCGCGCCTCGCCGAGCGAGGCATCCGGTAGTCCGATCAGCACGAATCCGGGGAGGTTCGCTGACAGATCTGCTTCGACCTGCACGAGTGAGCCGCTCAGGCCGAGCAGCGCGACGGCGGAGGTACGGGCGACACTCATCAGAACACCCTGCGGAGGTGCTCGACCGTCGGTTCGCCGATGCGCGGGGCGATGACCGCGACGGCGTCGATGCGGATGTGGTCCCACGAGCCGGGATGAGCGTCGCACCAGGCGGCGGCCAGTCGGCGCAGGCGGGCGAGCTTCTGGGTGGTGATGGCCTCCAGCGGATGTCCGAAGGCGACACTCGTCCGTGTCTTCACCTCGACGAATACCGTTTCGCTCCCATCGACGACGACGATGTCGATCTCCCCCTGGGCGCAGCGCCAATTGCGGTCGATCACGAGCATCCCCGCTGTCGTCAACGCGGCAGCGGCGATGTCTTCACCCCGTCTGCCGAGCACGTCTTTCGCAGCCATGGCCACCTCCTGAGAGCAGCATGGCGAACCGGATCCCTGTGCGAGACGCGACGGCGCGAGCCGGGGGAAACCTCGCCGAAGACAACTCTCCGGGAGGAGTAGAGGCGGCGCGACGATCGTCGTGTTCACCGCTGGTTCACCTCCGTGTCGCTCGCGCGCCCCGCGATCCGCCACACGCCGTTCGCCTCGGGGGAGGTTGATTGACCCCGCACCGAACAATCGGAAAGGTCTGAACCGTGAGCACCGACAAGCCAGAGAACTCCTCCCCCGAAGCGCAGATCGGCGCGACACCGAGCGCCGACGCCATAGCGGATGCCGAACGCATCGCTCCGCGCGGACTCTCGCGGCGCGCGGTGCTCGGCCTCGGTACCGCCGGCGCCGTCGCCGCGGGAATCACCTCGGCCTTCGGGCCGGGCGCGAATCGAGCGGATGCGCTGCCGACGACCCGGTCCCACCTGACCGGCACCCTCGCCGACGTGAAGCACGTCGTCGTGCTCATGCAGGAGAACCGGTCGTTCGACCACTACTACGGCACTCTGCCGGGCGTGCGGGGCTTCAGCGACAAGCAGGTGCTCGAGTACCAGAACGGCACGACGATCTTCCAGCAGCCCGATCCGACGAGAGCCGATGGCGGGATGCTCGTGCCGTTCCGCCTGGACACCGGCAGGTACAACGCCCAGAATGCGGGCGGGCTCGACCACTCCTGGACGGGTGGTCACGCCGCCTGGAATCACGGCGCCTGGGACCGCTGGGTGAGCGTGAAAGGGGAGCAGACGATGGGTTTCTTCACCTCCGACGACCTGCCGTACCACCACGATCTGGCCTCGGAGTTCACGATCTGCGACCAGTACCACTGCTCACTCAACGGCCCGACGACCCCGAATCGCGTCTTCCAGTGGTCGGGCACGAATAACCCTCAGGGCGGACGCGGCGGCCCGGCGATCGACAATCCGCCCGACTACAACCCGGTCTACAGCTGGGGCACCTATCCCGAGCAGCTGCAGAACGGCGGGGTGACCTGGAAGGTGTTCGCGAACGACGAGGTCGGTGATGGCGCCAACGGCCTGGTCGGCGATTACGGCGACAACCCGCTCTGGCTCTTCACGGCCTATCACGACTCACTCGCGTCAACCGATCCGGCCGTCCAGCAGCTCGCCGTTGACGGTGGACTGCACGGTGGAACCTGGAAAGCGGATTCCGGTCTCGGCAACAACGTGCACCATGTGCTCGCCGAGTTCGAGGCCGCCTGTGCCGCGGGCACGCTTCCGCAGGTCTCGTACATCGTCGCTCCGTACAGCTGGTGCGAGCATCCATCCGCAAGTCCCGACTATGGCGCCGTGTACCAGAACGCCGTCGTTCAGGCCCTCTTCGCGAATCCCGCGCTCTGGGAATCGACGGTGTTACTCATCAACTACGACGAGAACGACGGCTATTTCGACCACGTGATGCCGCCGTTCCCCGAGGCGGGAACCGCTGACGAGTTCGTCGCGGGCCTTCCTGTCGGATTCGGTACCCGGGTTCCGATGACCGTCGTGTCGCCGTGGAGTCGCGGGGGCTGGGTGAACTCGCAGGTATTCGACCACACCTCGGTCATCAGGTTCATCGAGACCTGGACAGGCGTCAGAGACCACAACATCTCCGACTGGCGGAGGGCGGTGAGCGGCGACCTCACCTCCTGTTTCGACTTCACGAAGCCGGACTTCTCGATCCCGCGGCTCACCGACACCTCGAAGCTGCAGGCGGCGGCGATCGCGGATGGCGCCAAGCCCCCTGTCGCGGCTCCGGCTGTCGGGGCGCAGCTGATGCCGACACAGGACGCGGCCGCACGCAGGCATCGTCCGCTCCCGTATCAGCAGAACGCCAACGTCACCGTCGACCGTTCGACCGGCTCGGTCACCCTCGCCATGAACAACACCGGGGATGCCGCGGTGTCGATGGCCGTCTACCCGAATGCCCACCTGCCGTTTCTTGCGACACCGTTCACCGTGTCGAAGACGAGGCCGGCGAGCTATCGCTGGGATGCGCTGCTCACCGGCGGCCACTACGACTTCAGCGCCTACGGGCCCAACCGTTTTCTTCGCAGATTCGCCGGCAGCCTGCACCCCGCCGAAGGGGGACCTGCGGTCAGCGCGGAAGTCGTCGGCGGACGCGAGCGCGCGCTGCGTCTCACCCTCGAGAATCTCGGGTCGGGCGACATCCACTTCTCTCTGACCGGGCACGATTTCGTCTCGGACCGCAAGGACGTCCTGGTGAAGAGCCGGCGCTCACGCGTCATCGAGTGGGAGCTGAGCGACGGGTACTACGACGTCGTCGTCACGACCGATACGGACGCGGTGTTCCGCTACCGCTTCGCCGGGCACATTGAAAAGCGCTCGTCGGCTGGTCACACCGACTAGCCGGGGCCGGGTTCGGTCGCGAGTCGGCTCCAGAAGAATTCGTACATCAGAGCGTTCAGCCGCGCGCTGTGGCGGTTGTCGACGGCGCCCCCATGGCCACCGTCCGTGTTCTCGTAGTAGAGGGTGTCGGCGATGCCGCGGGACTGCATCCGTGCCGCCATCTTGCGCGCCTGCACCGGACCGACGCGGTCGTCGCTCGTCGCGGCGTAGAGCAGTGTCGGCGGGTACCGGGCGTCTGCCCTCAATAAGTGGTACGGCGAGAAGGTACGGATGAAGTCCCACTCCTCCGGCAGGTCTGGATCGCCGTATTCTGCGATCCAGGATGCCCCTGCCGAGAGCTTCGTATAGCGGCGCATGTCGAGCAGCGGAACGCCGCAGACCACGGCGCCGAAGAGCTCAGGGTAGGAGACGAGCATGTTGCCGACCAGCAGGCCGCCGTTGCTGCGACCCTCACAGCCGAGGTGTTCCGCCGACGTGACGCCCCGCGAGATGAGATCACGGGCGACAGCGGCGAAGTCCTCGTAGGCCCGCGGACGGTTCGCCTTCAACGCGCTCGTATGCCAGGCCGGTCCGAACTCTCCCCCACCGCGGATGTTCGCGAGAACGAAGACTCCACCGCGGTCGAGCCATGCCCGACCGATCACGCCGCTGTATTCGGGGAGACGGGAGATCTGGAATCCGCCGTAGCCCGACAGGATGGTCGGTGTCGAACCGTCGAGCGTCAGCCCGCGTCGTCCGACCTGGAAGTAGGGAACGGCGGTGCCGTCGATCGACGTCGTCCAGTGCTGCTGCACCTCGAGGTCTGCAGCGTCGAAGAACGCCGGCGACTCCTTGATCAGCTCCGGAGCGAGTTCGCCGATCACCCCGCGCAGCACGTCCGACGGGGCGGTGAAGCCGGTCGAGTGGAGCCAGTACTCGTTCGAGTTCTCCGAATCCGAGTCGATGACCCGCACGGTGCTGAGCGCCGGCAGACCGGGCAGTTGCGAGCGGCTCCAGCCGTCATCCACCGAGAGCACGACCAGAGTCAACGACACGTCGACGAGCAGGGTCAGGATGAGGAAGTCCCGCGTCCAGGTCCAGTTCTCGAGAGCCGTGTGGGCGTCAGGCTCGAAGAGGATGTCGAACTCGCGGGAGCCGGCGAGGAAGTCGGCGAGGCGGATGGCGAGCAGCGACCCGGTGAGCCGCGTGACGCCGCCGACCTGCCAGTCTGACCGCGGCTGCACCAGCAGCCACTCCCGATGGAGTTGCACATCGGCGTCGAGGGGCAGGTCGAGCGGTACGAGCGATCCGTCGACGACAAGAAGGGTGCGGCTGCGGAAGAAGTCGATCACCACGATCACGAGATCGCGCTCGAAACCCGGGGTGCTGTCGTGCCTCGCGACCACTTCGAGGTCGCTCTCGCTCACCTCGTGCACGAGCTCGGCATCCATGAGCGACTGCCCCCGTCGCAGGCGGCGGACCGTGCGCGGGTAGCTCGAGAGCGTCATGCTCCCCGGTCCGAAGTCTGTCGCGACGAAGAGACTCTCGCGGTCGATCCAGGAGACGATGCTCTTTGCCGTCGGGACGACGAAGCCGTCTTCGACGAAGGAGCGGCTCGGGATGTCGAACTCCCGCGAGGTCGTCGCGTCGCCACCATCCGGAGAAAGTCGTACAAGCGCTCGAGTCCAGTCGTGCGGAAGCAGCGAAGCCCCCGCGAACACCCATTCGGTCTGCTCGGTGCGACCGAGTTCGTCGATGTCGAGCAGCACATCCCACTCGGGCTGGGCGGTTCGGTAGCTGCCGAGCGTCGTACGGCGCCACAGGCCACGCGGGTGGGCCGCGTCACGCCAGAAGTTGTAGTAGAAATCGCCGGCCTTCGAGACCAGCGGGATGCGGTCATCCGAATCGATGACCTCGAGCAGACGGTCGGTCAGCGTCTCGAATTCGGCGGAGGCGAACTGCGCGATCGTCGACTCGCTCTGACGCTCAGCCCAGGCGAGAGCATCCTCGGAGTAGATGTCTTCGAGCCAGAGGTTCTCGTCGTGCGCGTTCTCGTCGTGCGCGTTCTCGTCGTGCGCGTTCTCGTCGTGCTCGTTCTCGTCCGGTTCGTCGCTCACTCGTCGAGCGCGAGTTCCTTGGGGAGCTCGAGCTCCTTGGCCGACAGTTCCTCGACGTTCACATCTTTGAAGGTGAGCACCCGCACCGATTTCACGAAACGATCCGAGCGGTAGACATCCCAGACCCAGACGTCGTTCATCGTCAGTTCGAAGTAGAAGTCGTGTTCGGTGTCGCGCCGAACCAGTTCGACCTCGTTCGCGAGATAGAAGCGACGCTCCGTCTCGACCACATAACGGAACTGCGAGACGACATCGCGATATTCGCGGTACAGCGCCAGTTCGACCTCGCGGTCGTAGTCTTCGAACTCGTCTTCATCCATGCTGCATAAATCCTAGTTCCGATTCGGCACGCGGCACGCGCTCGGGCCTGGCACACTATTCGACCGGCGCAGCGGCGTGCAGCCAGGTGCGCCGGTGGAAATCGCTCGCGCCGAGTTCGCCGATCGCCGCGAAGTGCAGGGCGCTTCCGTAGCCCTTGTTCGACGCCCAGCCGTAGCCCGGGCTGCCGGCGTGCGCCTCGATCATGAGGTGATCACGGTGCACCTTGGCGACGACGGATGCCGCGGCGACCGACGCGCAGTCCCGGTCGGCCTTCACCCGCGTCGTGATCGACAGCCGCGAGGCGAGGGCCGGCGTCAACCAGTCGTGCGAGCCGTCGAGCAGCACGATGGATTCGGCGACCCGTGCTCCGGATTGGTGCAGCAGTGTGAGGGCGCGTTTGCCGGCGAGACCGAGGGCGGCGATGATGCCGAAACGATCCACCTCGTCGGCCGAGGCGAGGCCCACCGCGGAGTGCAGCGCCCAAGCTGCGGCGAGCGGAGCGAGCAGTTCGCGGCGTTTCTCGGCCAGCAGTTTCGAGTCGCGGAGGCCTTTCGGCATCGGGCCGACCCGGGCATCCACGACGCACATCCCGACCGCGACCGGGCCGGCGATCGCGCCGCGACCCACCTCGTCGCAGCCGATCACATAGCGGGCACCCTCATCGTGAAGTCGGGACTCGATTTCGAGGGTCGGATCGGAGACCACCACGCGCGCTACTTCTTGCCGCTGTCCACGCCGCCGAAGACGCGTGGATAGTCGTCGAGGAACGTCCAGTGGCTGACGGGCCAGCTGATGACGAAGGCACGGCCGACGACGTCCGACTTCGGAACGAATCCCTTGGTCGGCCCGGCGGTGTTGTAGCGGGAGTCACGGGAGTTGTAGCGATTGTCGCCCATCACCCAATACGAATCCTTCGGAACGGTCACCGAGAAGTCCGTCGCGGACACCTTCGTGACACCCGGCCCGAGGGTGAGGTATGGCTCGACGAGGGGAATGCCGTTCACCGACATCTGCCCGAACGCGTTGCAGCAGGTGACCTTGTCGCCGGGAAGGCCGATGACGCGCTTGACCAGATGGTCGTTGCTGTCGGGGGCGCTCAACCCGACGACGGACAGCACCCAGTCGAATGCGCCGACGACGCCGCCGGGTTGCGCGACGGCAGGATTCTCCTGCAGCCATCCACCCGGGTCTTTGAAGACGACGATGTCGCCGCGTTGCACGGCGACGACGTTCGGCACGAGTTCGTTCACGATGATGCGGTCGTTGACCTGCAGGGTATTCATCATCGACCCGGAGGGAATGTAGAACGAGCGGATGAGGAAGGCCTTGATGCCGACCGAGATGAGGATCGCCGCGAGGAAGATCAGAACGATGTCGCGGAGGAAAAGTTTGACGCCACGTGATTTGCGGCGCCGCGTTTCCGCCTCGTCCCGAGTGAACAAGGCCGGATCTATGTCTGTCATTAAACCCCTGAGCTCCCCACCATATTAACCGGTGGGGAGCTCAGGGAAAGACGGGCGGTGCGGCGAGCCTAGTGAGCGTCGCGCTTCTCTTTGATCTTCGCCTTCTTGCCGCGCAGGTTGCGAAGATAGTAGAGCTTCGCGCGGCGGACATCACCGCGGGTGACGACCTCGATGTGGTCGATGACCGGGGAGTGGACGGGGAATGTGCGCTCGACGCCGACCTGGAAGCTGACTTTGCGAACACAGAATGTCTCACGAACACCCTCGCCGGAACGACCGATGACGACACCCTGGAAGACCTGGATGCGGGCGCGGGTGCCTTCCACGATGTTGACGTGGACCTTCACGTTGTCTCCGGCACGGAAGTCCGGGATGTCGGTGCGGAGTGATGCCGCGTCGACCGCGTCAAGAATGTGCATTGTTGTTCGCTCTCTGCAACCGCCACAGGTCGACCGCGAATTGGATGTATCCGAAGTATGGATGTTGCGCCGTAGCACGCGCCTTGTCTGGCACGAGCCGACTCCCCTGTGGCAGAGCCGAGCTGAATAGCACAACCTCGCTATTCTGCCACAGCCGGGAGCACCGTGCCACCCGCATCCGTGATCGGCACAGTTTCCGTCGCACCCTCCCCGGCCCCGGGCACCTCGAGACCCGTCAGGGACTGCACGAGCTGCGGCCTCGTCTCGAACAGGTACTCGACGAGCACCACCCAGAACGTGGCGAGCCCGGCGACGATCATCACGCCGCCCGCGATATCGGCGACCGTGAAGGAGGCGTCACGAAAGGCCTGGCCGAAGAGCTCGGTCGCGACCGACTTCCCCGGCTCGTAGCTGTGCACGGAGTCGACGACGGAGAACCCGTAGACGAGTACCGAGAAGTAGAGCACGCTGATCAACACCGCGTCGATGGATGACACGGCCCCCGTCTGCCGCGACCGCCGACGAGCCCAGCTCAGGGTCGAGATCACCGCGAGGAACACGAACAGCAGTGGGGCGAGGAACAGCTGGATCGCATAGTGCCAGCCGAGGATGACTCCGAAGAAGACGCGTCCGATCAGCATCCAGAGCGGAAGGATGATCGTGGCGGCGAACTGCGCGCTGAACAGTGCACGCCGATACCACATGGGTAAAAGTGTACGCACGCGAGGCGCGACAATTGACGGTAGCGAAAAGGAGCAACTGTGATCGAACTCAGGACACCGGCCGAAATCGACGCGATGCGACCGGCCGGGGCTTTCGTCGCGAGCGCGCTCGTCGCCCTCCGCGAGGCATCCGTCGTCGGTGTCGACCTACTCAAACTGGATTCCCTCGCGGCCGGGATGATCAAGAAGGCGAAGGCGACCAGCTGCTACGTCGACTATCACCCCTCGTTCGGAGCGATGCCGTTCGGCAAGGTGTTGTGCACGTCGGTGAATGACGCGGCGCTTCACGGGCTGCCCCACAGCTACCGGTTGAAGGATGGCGACCTTCTCAGTCTCGACTTCGCCGTCTCGATCGACGGCTGGGTGGCCGACTCCGCGATCAGTTTCATCGTCGGTGAGAGTGAGACCAGCGCCGCCGACCAGAAGCTCATCGACACGACCGAGGCCGCCCTCGCTGCGGCGATCGTCGCCGCGCAGCCGGGTGGGCGCATGGGTGACGTCTCGGCCGCGATCGGTGCCGTCTGCCACGCGGCCGGCTTCGGCATCAACACCGACTTCGGAGGCCACGGCGTCGGGCGCACGATGCACGGGGATCCGCACGTGCCGAACGACGGGCGCCCCGGTCGCGGGGTACCACTGCGACCCGGGCTCGTGTTCGCCATCGAACCGTGGTTGATGCAGACCACCGACAGGATCTTCACCGATCCGGATGGCTGGACCCTTCGATCACTCGACGGCTCCCGCGCGGCGCACTCCGAACACACCATCGCGATCACCGAGGACGGCCCGCTGGTGCTGACCGCACGCTGAGGCGGCCTCATTTCGCTCCGCGCTGTTCTACCCTTTCTCGATGTGTCAGGGCGCCGCGCGCCCGCTGGGTCGCGGGTGGTCCCGTCTGGCGATGGAGCCTTTTTTCGGTTGTCGAGCCTTTTCGGTAGCTGAAGTCGTTTTCGGTGGCTGACGTCGCTTTCGGTGGCTGAACCTGTTTCGGTCACTTCCCCGACTTCCCCCCTCCACTTCCCCTACTTCCCTCCCCCCACTTGAAACGCAGGACTTTCTCGGGATTTCGAGCAAGAGCGGCCCGTTTTGCTCGATCTGACCAGAATCTCCTGCGTTTTCGTAGCACGTGGGCGCCTCTTCGCGGTGCTCGCTCGGGTGCCCCAGGGGCTCGTCCACTCCTCCACAGGGGTGGGTTTGGCGGGGCTGTCCACAGAGGAACGCCCAGATCAGGTGGATGTTGCGGGGTTCGCGGGAATGTCGGTGGGTGCTGGGAGACTTCTTATATGTCCACCACCCACGCATCCCTCGAAGAGTCGCTCGCCGACTTCGAGCGCGCGTGGGCGGATGCGGCGGTCGGCGGGCTCTCCTCGGAATCTGTCGCGACGGATGCCGCGGTGGGCGGGTTGCTCTCGGCGGACGCGGCGGGCATGGGCGATTCCGGAGTGTTGGATGTCGCCGCAGCCATGGCAGTCCTCCAACGTTCCGTGGATGCGCGCCGCGCCATCATCGCGGGCGAAATCGCACACCGGTCCCAACTGTCCCTCGGGACGGACGGGATGGCCCGCAAAGCCGGCCATGCGAAGCCTGCCCAGTACTTGGCCGAGCTGTGGAAGATCACCGTCGGTGAGGCGATACGACTCTGCGACGTCGGCCTCGCAACCCGGTCACGCACGGCGATCGACGGCACCCCACTGCCAGCCCGATACCCCGTGATTGCCACCGCGATCTCGGAGGGCACACTCGGGCTTGATTCCGCCGCCGTGATCGTCAAAGAACTGGATGCCGCCTCCGTCCGCTGCAGCGTCGACGCTCGCGAGGCGGGTGAAGTGACGCTGGTTGAGCTGGCCGCCCAGTACACGGTCGCCGATCTTCGCGGTCTCGCCCGGCAGGTGCGGGACCGGCTCGATGAGGACGGTGCCGAACCTCGGGACGAACTGCGGCGCAAGAAGCGGTCGTGTCGGTTCATCACCCTGCCCGATGGGATGGTGCGGATGCTGTGGGACATGCCACCGGAGATCGCGGGGCTGGCGAAGGCGGCGGTCGACGGGTTCGTCTCCCGGGAGTTGCGGCGGGCGAAAGACGTACGTGTCGAAGGCCAGCGCGGCACAGGCAGTGGCGGGCCGGGCGGTGGCAAGCAGGGTGTTGGTGAGTCAGGCGATGGTGAGTCGGGCGATGGTGAGTACGACAGCGGCTGCGACGGGTCGCTCCTCGGTGATGACGATCGCACCCTCGACCAGTTGCGTTCCGACGCGGCGGAGCAGGTCTTCCACCATGTCGCGTCCTGCAAAGGGCAGGGTGGGGATATTCCGTCGATCACGATGGTGATCCGGATGACCAAAGAATCGCTGCTGACCGGTCTCGGGATCGCGGAGATCGATGGTGTTGACGAGACCATCTCCGCCTGCACCGCGAGACGGATGGCCGGGGAGGCCGGGATCATCCCGGCCGTGTTGGGTGGGCCGTCGGAGGTCCTCGACTTCGGCAAAACCCGGCGCCTGTTCTCGACCGCGCAGAAGTTGGCGTTCGGGGAACGGGACGGCGGCTGCGCGTTCGGCGGATGCACCGCCCCACCGTCCTATACGGAGGCGCACCACATCATCTGGTGGTCCGATGTCGAAAACACCGACTTCGACAACGGGATCCTCCTCTGCGGGTTCCACCACCACCGCATCCACGACGGTGGGTGGGAGATCGCCTTCCAACACGGGGTGCCGTATTTCATTCCACCGCCATGGGTCGATCCGGGGAGAACTCCGCGCCGCGGCGGGAAAGTGCTACTCGAGGCCGCCGCATAAACGGGACGCGCGCGTCATCGCTCTGCTGCGACCGAGCGGGCTACTGCGGCGGGAGAAGGTCGGGACGCACCCGACGCGTGCGCTCGAACTGCTGCTCGCGCCGCCACGCAGCGATCGCGCCGTGGTTCCCGCCGAGAAGAACGGGGGGAACTTCGAAACCACGCCACGCAGCCGGCTTGGTGTAGCTCGGGTACTCGAGCAGGCCATCCGAGTGGCTCTCCTCGACGAGACTCTCCGGATTACCGACCACTCCAGGGATGAGTCGACCGATGGCCTCGATCATCGCCATGGTCGCCACCTCTCCCCCGTTCAGCACATAGTCGCCAAGGCTGACCAGTCGTACTCGAGTACGGGTCGAGGCATAGTCGACGACTCGCTGGTCGATACCTTCGTACCGGCCGCATCCGAAAACCAGCTGACGCTCGCCCGCGAACTCTCTTGCCAGAGACTGGGTGAACAACTCGCCGGCGGGTGACGGAAAGATGATCACGGGGCCGGTCTGGTGCTGCGCTTCGCTCGCGTAGAGGATGCTGTCGAGCGCGTCGCCCCACGGCTCCGGCTTCATCACCATGCCGGCACCTCCGCCATACGGGGTGTCATCGACCGTGCGATGGCGGTCGTAGGTGAAGTCACGGAGATCGTGGATGCCGAGCTCGATCAGTCCGGACTGGCGCGCCCGACCGAGCAGCGAGACATCCAGCACGGAGAAGAACTCCGGAAAGATCGTCACGATGTCGATGCGCATCGCAGTCGACTAGTCGGACGTTTCGGGGGCGTCGGTCGCTTTCTGGCCAGGTTCATCGACAACCGGCTTGCCGATGACAGGTGCACTGACAACAGGCGCAGCGACAGGATCGGCGGCAGGGTCGGAAGTCGACTCGTCATCCTCGTCGTCGGGGAGCTCCTCGAAGAGCCCGACCGGAGGGGTGACGGTGAGCGTTCCTGCGGCGATGTCGACCGACGGCACTATCGCCTTGACGAAGGGGACGAGCACCTCGCCGCTCTCCGTCTTCACGTGAAGGAGGTCCTGGGCCGCGAAGTGATCGACAAGGGTCACTGTTCCGATACGCACTCCGTCTCGCACGACCGCGAGGCCGACGAGCTGATGGTCGTACCACGCGTCTTCTTCGTCGGACGCCTCGCTCAGATCCTGCTCGACCCAGAGAATCGCCTTGATCAAGCTCTCTGCCGACGATCGGTCGCTGATGTCTTTGAAGAAGGCGACGGGATGCGAGTTGTACCACTTGAGCTCTGCGAGCTCGAGCGTCTTACCGTGCCATGGCGAACTCGTCGGCACCTGCAGTGTGAACACGGCGCCCGGAACGAAACGTCGTTCCGGTACATCCGTGTACAACTCCACCTTGATCGCGCCCTTGAGCCCGTGGGCCTTGGTGAGCCGCCCGACCCTGAGCTGACCAGTGCTCGGCTGCGGAGCACTTTCGGCGCTCGCCGCAGTTGGTGAGCCGAGTGCTGGTGAGCCGAGCGCTGGCGCGTCGACTGCCGGTGCGCCGAGCGCTGGCGCGTTGACTGCCGGTGCGCCGAGTGATGGTGAGCCGAGTGGCGGTACGTCCACTGCCGGTACGTTGCCTGCCTGGCCCTCCACTGTGGTAGGTGCCCGGTCAGAAATCGGTATCAACCACGTCGACGCGCACCTTGCGCCCATCGGCGAGCGCCGACACCAGCGTGCGGAGCGCCTTCGCCGTTCGACCGGAGCGACCGATCACACGACCGAGGTCTTCCGGGTGGACGCGCACCTCGAGAACGTCTCCGCGAGGAGAATTCTTCGAAATGACCTGTACCTCGTCGGGATTGTCGACGATTCCCTTGACGAGATGTTCGAGTGCGGCAGACAACATTGCCTACGCCTTGTCGACGTTGGCTGCTTCGGTCTCAGCCTCTTCGGTCGCGTCGGCCTTCGCCTCGGCTTCGTCGGACGTCGCCTCGATGACGGCAGCGTCTTCGGCATCGAGTCCGGCTACGGCGGGAGCGATCTCCGCGTCGGCCTCGGCCGGAGCCTCAGCTGAAGCAGCGGGCGCCTCGGCAGCAGCAGCCTCAGCGGGTGCTGCAGCGGCGGGAGTCTCAGCAGCAGGCGCCTCGGCAGCCTTCGGCGCGGGCGCCTCAGCCTTCGGCTTCAGTACCGGCTTCTTCTTCTCGTCGGCGGTGAACTCGTCTTTGGACGCTTTGGTCTTCACCGTGTTCGTCGGGTTCTTCTCGCCCTTGAACGTTCCCCAGTCGCCCGTGAGCTTGAGGATCGCGGTGACCTGCTCGGTCGGCTGAGCGCCGACACCGAGCCAGTACTGCGCGCGCTCGGAGTCGACCTCGATGAACGAGGGCTCCTCGGTGGGATGGTACTTGCCGATCTCTTCGATGGACCGGCCATCACGCTTGGTGCGTGAGTCGACGACGACGATTCGGTAGTAAGGAGCGCGGATCTTGCCCATGCGCTTCAAACGAATTTTTACAGCCACAATTCTCCGTAGATTTTGTTGGGGCGAACTGGTTGCCGTGAGCGTGGGGTGCACACCCGGCAGGAAAGCTCTGATGGGAGCCGGTGCCGCCTGATTAGAGGGTCGGACAGTCACAGACTCGACTGATCATTCTTGCAGACATTCGGGATGCTTGTGAACAGGATTCCGCTGGCACGCTGCGCGGGGGACCCCTTTCCGCCCGACCACCGATCGGATAGGGTCGCGAATACTACCCACCCCTGCCACTCACCAGAGTGCACGAGCCCGAAATCGTGCTGATGAAATCGACGATACCGTCACAGTTTTTAGGAAAGCGGGCCGCCGACTGGCTCATCGCGCACCCGTGGATCATTCTCGTGGTCTGGTCGTACGGCGTCGCCGCGGCTCACCCCCCTTTCCATGGAGTGTCCTGGCACTACTTCGTGACGGCCGTTCATTCCTTCTTCTCGTCACATCCCCTGAGTATCTTCGCCCTCCATCCGGAACTCCAGATGGGGCCACTGACCTTTGTCGTCACCGCACCATTCGTGCTGATCATTCCTGGCGCCGCCGGACAATTCGCCGCGATGGCATTGATGGTCGCAATCGGCCTCCTCGCCGTGAGGGAGATCCGATCGATCGCCGCCGATCGCCGCGACCAGCGCAGCTGGCTGGTGAGCTCACTCTTGATCATGTCCGTCTGGACGGAACTCGCCATCTATTGGGGGCATCTCGATGATGCTTTCGCGCTGTATTTCGGGCTGCTCGGGCTGCGCCTCGTTCGAACGGTACACCCGTTCGGCGCAGCTGTGGCCCTGGCGCTATCGGTCGATTTCAAACCGTGGACCGCGCCACTCGTCGCCCTATTGCTGCTAGCACCGCCAAGGCGCTGGATACCCCTCGGAGCAGTCTGGATTGCGTTGGTCGCCATCGTCTGGCTTCCGTTCTTCATCGGCGACCCCTCCACTGCTGCCGCACTGCATTTCGGGATCAGAGTCGATCCCGCATCGACCCTGCATCTTCTCGGGGTGCGAGATTCGACGACACCGCCGTGGGTGCGGGAAGCCCAGATCTTCGGCGGCTTCGCGCTCGCAGCCCTGGCCGTCTGGCGACGTCGATGGGCATCCGTCTTCCTCATCGTGATCGCGGTGAGACTGCTGCTCGACCCCGGAACGAAGAACTACTACGACGCCGGACTGCTCGTCGGGGCCGGCGTGCTCGACGTGGCACTGTCGCGAATCCGCGTTCCCGTGGCCAGTATCATCGCCTTCACACTCGTGTACCTGCCGTCTCACCTGCTGCAGCATGACCCGCCGATTCGGGGCGTCATCCGTACCGTCGCGCTGCTGGCCGTCATCGGTATCGCTCTCGTTTGGCCGAGTCGGCGTCAGAACCCGCTCGACCCCGATCTACGCAAGGCGCCGTCCACCTCCGCGCTCGGTGCCGTCACCTGAACCGTGACGCAGCTGTCATCGCCGTGATTTGGTCGGTACCGTTCGCCGGGCTCCCGGATTGGTGACGTGTCCTCGACGCCGGGATATCGCCACTCCTATCAGGCAGAGCAGCCCACCGACGATTGCAAGCGGAGCGGGCACCTCCCGGAAGAACGCAAGACCGAAGACCACGACGAGGGCCGGAACGACATAGGTCGTCACCCCCAGCTGCCCGGCTGGCATCTTCGAAAGGGCGTATGCCCAGGTGCTGAACGCGAGCGCGGTCGGACCGATCCCGAGATAGACCGCGCCGAGGATGCTCGACACCGGAGCGACCTGCAGGTCGGCGACGAGCTGGCCGGAGAAGGGAAGGCAGCACAGGGCACCGATGACACAGCCGAGGAACGTGACCTGCCGGGCCGGCAGGCGCCGGAGCACCGGCTTTTGGCACAGCACTCCGATTGCATAGGTGACGGCAGCGAGCATGGCCCAGAAGAGTCCGATGCCATCGCCGAATCCCGGCGATCCGCCGCCGCCGGAAAGACCGGTTGCGATTCCGATGAGCACGACTCCTCCGAAGGCGACCCCGGCTCCGATGGCCAGCCAGCGCGGGATTCCCTCGCCGAGGAAGACCCCTGCCCCGAGCGCGATGAGAATCGGTCCGACTCCCACCAGCATGGCCGTCGTGCCGGCATCGAGGCTGTGCTCGGCGAGGTTCAGGGCGACGTTGTACGCGCCGAACCAGGCGACGCCGAAGACCAGGATCAGCATCCACTCGCGAAGGGTCATCCGCATCCAGGGACGCCCGATCATCACCACCCCGAGCGCGACCGACCCGACCGTCAGCCGGGCGAGCGCGAGCGCTCCGCCGTCGAAATGCGGCGCGACCCCCCGGATCACGAGGAAGGCGCTCGCCCAGGTCAGAACGGTCACGAGGATCGCGATGAGCACCGGCGTGGAGAGCTTCGCTGCCGGCGGGGCGGTGGTCTTTGTCACAGTGGTCAGGCTAGTCAGGACCGGCGACATCCGGGGGCGGTGACAGCACGCTGTCCGTTACCCGCCGAAAGTCGTCGGAAACTCGACGCTGCCTGCCGCCGACCTTGCTAGCCGGCGTTCTTCGCGTCTCGCCAGGCAAGCCAGTCGCGAACGGGTGCGAGGTCGTAATCCGGCCCGGTGATCCCGATCGTGAACAGCGTCGTCCCGAGGGCGAGCACCTCTTCGGCGTCGCGCACGGTGCGGTCGCGCAGCTCGGTCGAGATCTCGATCTCACCGGTGTCGCGGCCGACATCCTTTCCGTGCTCGGCGAGGATCCCGAGCTTGCGTTCGAGCGTCTGCGTGTCGCTGAACGAGTGCCAGATGTCTGCGTGCTGAGCGACGATCCGGAGTGTCTTCTTCTCGCCGCCACCACCGATAAGCACCGGGATGTGCCGGGTCGGAGGAGGGTTGAGCTTCGCGAGGCGGGCCTCGATGATCGGCATGTTCGCGGCGAGGGCGTCGAGCCGCTGCCCGACGGTACCGAACTCGTACCCGTATTCGTCATAGTCGCGTTCGAACCATCCGGATCCCGTGCCGAAGATGAAGCGGCCCGTACCGGTGCCTTTCGCGCTGATGTGGTCGATCGTGCGGGCCATGTCCGCCTGAAGGTTCGCGTTGCGGTAGCTGTTGCAGTTGACGAGGGCACCGAGTTCGACCCGGCTGGTCTGCTCGGCGAGGGCTGCGAGCATCGTCCACGATTCGTAGTGCTCGCCATCCGGCGGCCCCGACAGCGGGTAGAAGTGATCCCAGTTGAAGAGGATGTCGGCACCGAGCTCTTCCAGCTCACCGGCTGTGTCGCGGATCTTCTCGTAGAGTGCGTGTTGCGGCGCTATCTGCACGCCGATTCGGACGGGACGCTTCGTTGCTTCGGTCATGAAATAAGCCTATGTCGAGCCGCTCGATCTTCACCGCAGATTCTTAGGATGGCCCGCGTACATTGGCCGCTATGATCCGATCGCGGCTGCTGACCCTTGCGGCGATCACTGTCGCCCTCGGCGTGCTCAGCGGATGCACCGCGACCGCGACCTCGGCAACCGGCACGAGCGGCGCGGGAACGAGCGGCTCCTCCCGGACACGGTCGGTAACGCCGATGGTGGTGACCATCGGCGACTCGATCATGAAGGGTCACGGCCTCTTCCCGTCCCAGTCCTGGCCGACGCTCCTCGCCGCGGAGAAGGGGTGGAAACTGGACAATCTGGCCTGCGACGGGGCGGGATTCCTTACAACGGGCGATGACTCCGATTGCGCCGGAACATTCGCCGCGCTCATCGACCAGACCGTCGACCTCAACCCGCGAACGGTGATCGTGCAGGGCAGCAGTAACGACTTCGGCGAAGACAACGGCGCGCTGCTGCAGGTGACGGAATCACTGATCTCGGAGTTGCATCGCGCCCTCCCGCATGCGCAGATCATCGGGTTGAGCACCATATGGGGCGACACTGCGGTGCCCGCCCAGCTCGCGCACGTCAACGAGCAGGTCGCGATCGCCGTCAAGAAGGTCGGCGGTACCTACGTGAGTATCGGCCAGCCCCTCGCCGGACATCCGGAATGGATGCAGCAGGACGATGTGCACCCGACGGGTCGTGGCCAGCAGGCCATCCTCGATGCCGTGCAGGCCGCGTTCGCGAAAGCTCGCATCACGGTCTGAGCCGAGCGTGCAGGGTCGCCGAGCGTGCAGGTCAGCCGCGACCGAGGAACTTCTGAAGGCTGGCGAGCTCTTCCTCACTCGGGCCGCCCTTCGGCCCGCCGCCGAGGCCGAATCCTGATCCGGCCGGCCCAGCGGCAGAGGTCTTCGCTCCGGCCGCAAGCGCCGCATTTTCCGCGGCCCTCTTCGCCGGATTGCCCGACTTCGAGCCCTTCTTCTTCTGCACCTGCTTGCGCGCTGCGCCGAAGTTAGCGCCCGGGATCGGGCCCATGCCCGGCACCTGTGGAACCCCGCCCTTCGCCACCGTCTTCATCATCTTGGCAGCCTGGTCGAAGCGATTGACGAGGGCATTGACCTCAGTCACCGTCGTGCCGGAGCCGCGAGCGATACGCACCCGGCGAGAGCCGTTGAGCACCTTCGGCTGGCGGCGTTCCTGGATCGTCATCGACTGGATGATGGCCTCCGTGCGCGTGATCTCCGACTCGTCGAAGTTCTCGAGCTGCTGACGCATGCCCTTCGCGCCCGGAAGCATCCCGAGCTTGTTCTTGTTCGAGCCCATGTTCTTGAGCTGCTGCATCTGACTGAGGAAGTCTTCGAGCGTGAAGCTGTCGGTGAGGAATTTCTCCGCGACCTTGCGCGACTCCTCCTCGTCGAAGTTCTTCTGCGCCTGCTCGATGAGAGTGAGGATGTCGCCGAGGTCGAGGATGCGACTTGCCATGCGATCGGGATAGAACGGCTCGAAGTCGCCGAGACCCTCACCCGTGGAGGCGAAGATGATCGGCCGACCGGTGACGGAGGCGACGGAGAGCGCAGCCCCTCCCCGGGCATCACCGTCGAGCTTCGTGAGCACGACGGCGGTGAAGTCGACGCCGTCCTGGAACGCCTTGGCGGTCGCGACGGCGTCCTGTCCGATCATCGCGTCGATTACGAAGAAGACCTCGTCGGGATCGATCGCCCTTCGGATGTCGGCTGCCTGCTTCATCAACTCGGCATCGACGCCGAGACGGCCGGCTGTGTCGACGATGACCACGTCGAACTGGCGACGCTCGGCTTCTTTGACACCGTCTTTCGCCACGCGCACCGGGTTGCCCTTGCCATTGCCCGGCTCCGGCGCGAAGACCGAGACGCCGGCCTGCTCACCCACGACCTGCAACTGGGTCACGGCGTTCGGACGCTGAAGGTCGGCCGCGACGAGCAACGGCGTGTGCCCCTCACCGGCAAGCCACTTCGCCAGCTTGCCGGCGAGGGTCGTCTTACCGGCACCCTGCAGGCCGGCGAGCATGATCACCGTCGGCGGCTTCTTCGAGAACTGGATGCGGCGGGCCTCGCCACCGAGGATCGTGATGAGCTCGTCGTTGACGATCTGTACGACCTGCTGTGCGGGGTTCAGCGACTTCGACACCTCGTCGCCGAGTGCGCGCTCACGCACACGGCCGGTGAAATCCTTGACGACGTCGAGCGAGACGTCGGCGTCGAGAAGGGCGCGACGGATCTCGCGGACGGTGCCGTCGACATCCGCAGCGCTGAGTTTTCCCTTGCCGCGCAGATTCTTGAAGGTCTCGGCGAGGCGGTCTGTGAGGTTTCCGAACGTGGCCATTGTGCAACCAGTTTAACAGTGGACGGCTGTACGTCACGGCCGGTGCCGGCCCGACTCGTAGGCTTCGCATATGCGCTTCGGAATCGTCATCCTGCCCCAGCAACCCTGGGCCACCGCGAAGAGACTGTGGGCGAAAGCCGAAGAGCTCGGCTTCGACCACGCCTGGACCTACGACCACCTGTCGTGGCGGTCGCTCGCCGACGAACCGTGGGGCGCGACGATCCCGACCCTCGTGGCCGCGGCGGGTGTGACCTCGACCATACGGTTGGGTACCTTCGTCTCGTCGCCGAACTTTCGGCATCCGGTTCCGTTCGCGAAAGAGATCGCGACCCTCGACGATGTCGCCGGCGGTCGCTTCACCCTCGGAGTGGGCTCCGGCGGAACCGGATTCGACTCCTACGTGCTCGGCCAGCAGGAGCTCACCCCGCGGGAACGACACGCTCGCTTCGCCGAATTCGTCGAGCAGCTCGACGGGCTGCTGCGCTTCGAGACCGACGGCGCGATCAGCTTTTCGGGCGACTGGTTCACGACACACGAGGCACGGATGGTCGGGGTGCCGGCGCAGACACCCCGCGTGCCGTTCGTCGTGGCTGCCAACGGCCCGAAAGGGCTCGGGCTCGTCACGCGGTACGCACAGGGCTGGGTGACGACCGGGGCCGAGGGCGCGACCGGAGAGGACTGGTGGAAGTCGGTCGGTGCGCTGGTCGCCCGGCTCGATGAAACCCAGGCTTCCGTCGACCGCTACCTCTCGCTCGACTCGGGAGGACGGTATTCGCTCGAAAGTGTCGGAGCATTCGACGATCTCGTCGGCCGGGCCGGCGAACTGGGGTTCACCGATGTGATCTCGCACTGGCCGCGGGCCGACGGAATCTACGCAGGCTCGGAAGCGGTGCTCGACGACATCGCCGGTCGGCTGACCGTTGCTGGGCCCGGTCTGCAGGCATGAGACAGGTCGAGATCGGCGGCATCGCGACGAGCGAATACCTCTTCGGCGGGGCATCCATCGGCGGGGTCGGATCCGCGCCATCGAGAGTCGGTCTCGGGATGCGCACGGATGAGGCGCTCGAGCGCCTCGACGAGGCATATGAGCTCGGCGTCCGCGGCATCGACACCGCGAACAGCTTCGCGGTCGGCGAGAGTGAGCGCGTGGTCGGGCGCTGGCGCGAGGAGCGCGAACGCTCCGACGTTCTCATCGCGACGAAGGTCGGCAACGTGGTCGAGCGCGGCCAGGACGAGGTCGACCTCAGCGCCGGCCACATCGATCGCCAGCTCACCCTCAGCCTGTCGAGACTCGGCGCCGTCGACATCTACCTCACCCACGGCAGCGACCGTCGAACACCGCTCGAGGAGACCGTCACGGCGTTCGCCGAGGCGATCGACACCGAGCGCATCCGAGCCTGGGGATGTTCGAACGTCACCGTGCGGGAGGCGGAGGCGTGGATGCTGGCCGCCGACCGCGCGGGCCTCCCCCGCCCAGCGCTCATGCAGAATACCTTCAGCCTGGTCGCTCAGCAGGGCTCACGGGATCTGCTGCCACTGCTCGCCACCGAGGGGATCGCCTTCGCCGCGTTCTCGACGCTGGCCGGCGGCATCCTGTCCGACCGATTGCTGGACGGAGATCAGGATGAGCTGCCTCTCGCACCCGCCGGAAGTCGCCTGGCGATCGCGCCGGCAATGTACCGCGACGTGTTCAGCCTTCCCGTCTTCGCGCAGGTGCGCGAGCTGCGCACAGTCGCCCGCGAGCTGGATGTCAGCACCGCGACGCTCGCTCTCGCGTGGGTGCGGGCACATCCGCAGGTCACCGCGTCGATCGTGTCGCCTCGGCGGTCAGCGCAGTGGGACGACGTGACGGATTCCCTCGCGCTCGAACTCGACGACGACCAGTTCCAGAGAGTGTCGGCCCTCTTCCCCTAGGTTGGATGGCATGCCGCTTATCCTGCCGTTCGAGGCGCACGAGCCCGTCATCCACGAGACCGCCTGGGTCGCCCCGAACGCGACGATCATCGGCCGGGTCACCCTCGCCGAGAGGTCGAGTGTCTTCTACGGGACGGTGCTGCGGGCGGACCGTGACGAGATCGTGCTCGGTGCCGGGTCCAACCTCCAGGACAACGTGACCGTGCACTGCGATCCCGGATCCCCGGTGCGGGTCGGCTCGGGCGTGAGTGTCGGGCACGCGGCGGTGCTGCACGGCTGCATCGTCGAGGACGACTGCCTGATCGGCATGGGCGCGACCGTGCTGAATCGGGCGGTGATCGGCGCGGGGTCACTCGTGGCCGCGGGCGCCGTGGTGCTCGAGGACACCATCATCCCGCCGCGATCCCTCGTCGCCGGCGTTCCGGCGAAGGTGCGCCGCGAGCTGACCGACGAGGAGATCGGGCACGTACGGCAGAATGCGGCGACCTATCTCGAGATCAGTGCGGCGCATGCGCTGATCGCAGAGTAGCCCGTTCCTTCCAACCACTTACGATTTTTCCAACCACTCACGTGTGCGCACAGGTACGTGGTTGGAAATGCGGGAAGTGGATGCCCCTACCGCCGCTCGCGGGAGGTGGATGACGCTACCGCCGGGCGCCCAGCGCGATGATGATCAGCACCGTGATCGGGATCAGGCCGACCGCGAGAGCGATCGTCGAGAGCAGCTTCGCGTCGGTACGGAGGAGTCCGAGGATCGAGAGCACCACCGAGACGAGCAGCAGGCCGGCGCCGACGTAGAAGATGACGATGCTCGCACCCGACATGTGACCGTTGAGCGCGGCATCCACTCCCGTGACGAATCCACCGAAGCCGAGACCGGCACCGACGATCGCCAGCACGAGGGCGACGAGAGCCGTTCGACCCGGATACGGGACGACGACGGAGGATTCTGCGTTTGCCATCGGTTCCCCCATTCGCCCTGTCAACCAATCAGATTCTGCACGAAAACATGCGGTGTGAACCCTGTGAGATCGTTTATTCCCTCGCCCTGGCCGATCAGCTTGATCGGGATGCCCGTCTTCTCCTGCACCGAGAGCACGAATCCGCCCTTCGCCGAACCGTCGAGTTTGGTCAGCACGAGTCCGGTCACCCCGGCGTGCTCGATGAACGCCTGCGCCTGGGAGAGCCCGTTCTGGCCGGTCGTCGCGTCGAGCACCAGCAGCACCTCGGCGATCTCGGTCTGCTTCTCGATCACGCGACGGATCTTCGTGAGCTCGTCCATCAGCCCGCTCTTCGTCTGCAGTCGGCCGGCCGTGTCGATGAGCACGATGTCGATATTCTCGCGTTGCGCCCGCTCGATGGTCTGGTAGGCGACGGATGCCGGATCCTGGCCCGGCTGCTGCGGCAACTGGATCTCGGCTCCCCCACGCTCAGCCCATGTCGCGAGCTGCTCGACGGCGGCCGCGCGGAAGGTGTCGGCGGCCCCGACGATGACCGTGCGATCGTAGCCGCGGAGGAACTTCGCGAACTTGCCGATCGTCGTCGTCTTGCCGACACCGTTGACCCCGACCACCAGCACGACGGCGGGGCGGGCGCTCAGCGTGAGGGTCGGGTTGAGTTTCGCGAGGCGCTCCTCGAGGGTCTCGCGCAGCATTCGGCGGAGATCGACGGGGTCGGTGGTGTTGAAACGGCGGACGGATGCCCGCAGCTCGGTGATCACGGAGTCCGTGACATCCGGTCCGAAGTCGGCGGTGATCAGCGCGTCTTCGAGGTCGTCCCAGGTCTCGTCGTCGATCGTCTTCTTGGCGAACATGCCCTTGAGCGCGCCGGAAAGGGACCACGGGGAAGCCATGGGTCAATGCTACCGACCGGTATGGCTACCGACTGGCGTCACCGACGCGCTGGCCGACGACCGCGCTGATCCCGTCGGCTCTCATCGAGACGCCGTAGAGGGCATCCGCGATCTCCATGGTGCGCTTCTGGTGCGTGATCACGATCAGCTGGGAGGTCTGGCGCAGGTCTTCGAAGATCGTCAGCAGCCGACCGAGGTTGGCATCGTCGAGCGCAGCCTCGACCTCGTCCATGATGTAGAACGGGCTCGGGCGCGCCTTGAAGATCGCGATGAGCAGCGCGACCGCCGCGAGGGACCGTTCGCCGCCGCTCAGCAGCGAGAGTCTCTCGATCTTCTTGCCGGCCGGCCGCACGGTGACCTCGATGCCGGTGAGCAGCAGATTCTCCGGATCGGTGAGGTGGATGCTGCCGGTGCCGCCGGGGAAGAGGATCGGGAAGACCTCGTTGAACGCCGCCTTGGTGTCGTCGAAGGCGCTCGCGAAGATGTCCTGCATCTTCTCGTCGATCTCCTCGATGATCGTGAGCAGGTCTTTCCGCGTCGCGGTGAGGTCGGTGAGCTGCTCGGTGAGGAACTTGTGTCGCTGCTCAAGGGCTGCGAACTCCTCGAGGGCGAGCGGGTTGACGCGTCCGAGCTGGGCGAGCTTGCGTTCGGCACGCGCGAGGCGGGCCTCCTGCTCGGCGCGGACGAAGGGGATTCCCGGGGGTGCGGCATCCACCGTCCCGGGTAGTTCGCCCTCCGAAAACGCAGGAGATTCTGCCATTTCGGCGCCATTTCGGCCCGAATTGCTCGATTCGGGGAGATTCTCCTGCGTTTCAGGTGAGGCGGAGGGAGCGTTCGGCGCGGGGTCGAGGGGCGCGGTGTCGGGCGGGATGAGCTGCTGCGGCCCGTACTCCGCGACGAGAACGTCTTCGATGAGCCCGAGCTCGTCACCGGCACGCTCGAGCAGCGTCGACAGGTGCAGCTTCTTCTCGTAGACCTGCATCTCGAGCCCGTGCACGCTCTCGCTGACCTGCTGCAGGCGCTCCCGAAGGCTCTGCTCGCCCCGTCGCAGCTCGGCGAGCTCCTCGTTCTGGGCTGCGCGCTCCGCCTCACGGGCGGCGAGTTCGACGCGCGCCTCCGAGACGGATCGGTCGACGGAATCGAGCACCGCCGGCAGGGCTCCGATGACCGATTCGGCGGCGGCCACCTGTCGTCGACGGATCACCGCGCGACGGGCTGACTGCTCGGCGGCAACACGCTCGGCATCCAACTGACGCGCAAGCTGTTCGGCCCGGAGTTGTTCTGCGCGCACCCGCTCACGTGCCGTCTCGACCTGCAGCCGGGCGTCGAGTTCACGCTCCCGCGCGGCCTCGAGGTCGGCGAGTACGCCGTCGCGGGCGCCGACATCCAGCATCGGACGCGGGCGGGAGGATGCGGTGTCGAGCGCGAGCTTCGCCGACTCGCTCGCCGCCGCGGCCTCGGCGACCGCGTCATCCGCGAGCGCGAGCCCCCGCTCGAGGCGCTCGGCCTCGGCCTGGGCGGCCTCGACCTGCACGCGCACCCTGTTCAGCTTTTCGGTCTGTGCGGCGAGGCGCGAGTCGAATTCCCGCAGCGAGCCGAGCGCCCGTGCCGACTGCTCGCGAGCGACTTCGAGGCGTGCGCGTTGCTCGGCGAGAGCGAACCGTGCGCGGTCCCCGAGCGACGTGACGTCGCGCAGACGGTCGGCGGCGGCATCCCGGTCGGCGACGAGTTCGAGGCGCGAGCGTTTCGCGCCGGAGCCGCCGCGCAGCACGTATTCGGACAGCACATCACCCGATCGCGTGATGACGGTCGCGCTCTCGGACGGAAAATTCCCCCACGCTGCGCGGGCCGATGCGATGTCGTCGGCGATCCAGGTGTCAGCCAGCAGCGCGAGCACTCCGGCCGGGGCGGTGACGACGCTGGCGGCTGAGACGAGGGTCGCGTGCGAGGAGGGATGCGTGGAAGCGTCAGCCCCGGCGACGACGATCTCGACACGGCCGAAGTCATCCTTGGCCGACTGCTCGATCGCATCGAAAGCGGAGTCGCGGTCGTCGGCAAGTACGGCGTCGGCCAGGGATCCGAGGGCCGCGGCGATCGCGGCCTCGTAGCCGGGCTGCACCTGAACATGCTCGGCGACGAGCCCGCGGATGCCGGCGAGCCGTGCGTTCACGAGAGCACTCGAGCCGTCTTTCTGATCGAGTGCCATCGACAGCGCACCCGTTCGGGCGGCGAGCGCATCGCGTTCCCGCTCGTGCCCGTGCAGTTCTTCGCGGAGGCGTTCTATCTCGGCCTCCGCCGCCGTGACCTCGCCCTGCGCCGTCTCGTAGGCGGCATCCAGATCGGTATCGCCGGTGTCGCCGAGAGCTGCTTCGGCCTCGAGGGAGGCGAACTCGACCTGGACGAGCTCGCGGCGCTGTCGGGCTGCGTCGAGCGCATTCTGCTGGCGGAGCACCTCTCCCCTGACGGCGGCGAGACGGGAGGCTGCAGTCTCCGCCTGCCCGGTCAGCTTCGAGAGCTCGAGATCGTGTCGGGACACCAGGGAGGACTGGTAGGCGATCTGCTCGTCGAGTCCGTCGAGGTTGGCGCGAGCGACGGCCGTCGCGGCCGTCGCCTCCCGCCAGGCTGCCTCGGCGTCGACGACCAGCCGGGCGAGGCGCTCGACCTCCTCCGCGGCATCCACGACCATCTGGCGGGTGACGCCCTGACCGGCATCCTGCACATCGTTCTGCTGGCCGAGGAGGGCGAGCCTCTGGTTCGCGAGCGTGTACAGGCCTCGCAGTCGCTCCTGCACGGATTCGAGCCCGAAGGCGGTGCGGCGGGCGAGGTCGACGGCATCCCCGACCTGGGCGTTCTCGATGCGCGACTCGCGGAGCTTCGCCTGGTCGAGCTGTTCCTGCAGCACGATGCGCTCGGTCTTCCGCTCGCTCTCTCCCCGGCTGGATGCGGTGATCGCCGCCCGGAGCGTCACGACCTCGTCCGCGAGCAGGCGGGCGCGCGAGTCACGCACGATGGCGGCGATCGACTGGGCTTCCTTCGCGATCTCGGCCTGATGCCCGAGCGGCTTCAACTGGCGACGGATCTCACCGGCGAGGTCCGACAGGCGCGTCAGGTTCGCCTGCATCGCGTCGAGCTTTCGGATCGTCTTCTCTTTGCGACGCCTGTGCTTCAGGATGCCGGCGGCCTCCTCGATGAACCCACGACGCTCTTCCGGGCTGGCGTGCAGCACCGCGTCGAGCTGCCCCTGGCCGACGATGACGTGCATCTCGCGTCCGAGGCCGGAGTCGCTCAGCAGCTCCTGAACATCGAGCAGTCGGCACGAGCTGCCGTTGATGGCGTAGTCGCTGCCGCCGTTGCGGAACAGCGTGCGCGAGATGGTGACCTCGGCGTATTCGATCGGCAGCGCGCCATCCGCATTGTCGATCGTGAGGATGACCTCCGCACGACCGAGCGGACCCTTCGTGGCAGTGCCGGCGAAGATGACGTCTTCCATCTTGCCGCCGCGGAGGGTCTTCGCGCCCTGCTCCCCCATGACCCAGGCGAGCGCGTCGACGACGTTCGACTTGCCGGAGCCGTTCGGTCCGACGACGCAGGTGACGCCCTGCTCGAAGGCGAAGGTCGTCGACTGTGCGAAGGACTTGAATCCCTTGAGGGTCAGGCTCTTGAGGTACACAGCACCCCCTTCAGTCGCGCGGCCGATGTACGGGTCAACGGTACTGGAGAGCGGAGGGTGCGCCCGGCAGGCGTGGCCCGCCCGTGGTCTGACAATTGTCACGGCGAGACCGTGACGGCCGTCGTGGCAACGGCCCCGATCACCGCGAGACGCTGGGGACATGGACATTCCCGCACTCGAACTCGCCGCCCTCTCGAAGTCGTTCGGTCAGCTGACGGCCGTCGACGGCATCGATCTCACGATTCAGCGCGGCGAGGTCGTCGCCCTCCTCGGACCGAACGGCGCCGGCAAGTCGACGACCATCGACCTCGCGCTCGGCCTCGCGCATCCGACGAGCGGCACTGCGCGGCTGTTCGGCGGTGACCCGCGCGCGGCGATCCTCGCCGGACGGGTCGGGGCGATGCTTCAGGGCGGAGCCCTCCTGCCGACCACGACCGTTCGCCAGAGCATCGCCCTCGTCGCCGCTGCCCACCGTGCTCCCCTCTCGATCGATGAGGCACTTGACCGGGCCGGCATCCGGGACCTCGCGAAGCAACGGGTGAGCAAGCTGTCCGGTGGCCAGTTGCAGCGCGCCCGCTTCGCCATCGCGGTCGTCTCGAACCCCGACCTTCTCATCCTCGACGAGCCGACAGCGGCGATGGACGTCGAATCGCGCCGGGAATTCTGGCACTCGATGAGGGAGTTCACCGCCGAGGGCCGCACCGTCGTCTTCGCCACCCACTACCTCGATGAGGCAGACAGCTTCGCGGACCGCATCGTCATCCTGAACTCCGGACGGATCGTCGCCGACGGCACGCCGGCCGAGGTGAAGTCGGTCGTCTCCGGGCGGAGCATCCGGTTCGCGGTGGATGCCGGGGAAGCGGATGCCGCAACCTCCGCCCTCTCGCGGCTCGGAGGCATCCGTTCACTCGAGCAGCGCGCCTCCCGCTTCACCCTTGTCTCGGATGACTCTGACGCGACTCTCCGTTCGGTGCTGCACCTCGTGCCGACCGCCCACGACATCGAGATCACCGCCCACACCATGGACGACGCATTCCTCGCGCTGACCACCAGCGCGGCCACATCGACCGACACCGTCACCGTAGGAGCCTGATCATGCCTTTCCGCTACATCGCCCTCGAATCCCTCCGGCAGCTCCGCAACCTCCCCTCCCTCGTCTTCACCTTCGTCGTTCCCCTGATGATGCTGCTCATCTTCGGTTCGCTCTACGGCGGTTCCGGGCAGCAGGAAGCGACGACCGGGCTCCCCTGGCTCGTCGTCACGACGGTGCAGATGGCGTCGTACGGCGGCATGATGGCGGCGCTCTCGCAGGCATTCGCCATCACGACCGAACGGTCGGTCGGCTGGAACCGCCAGCTGAGGGTCACGCCACTCTCCGGCATCGGGTATCTCGTCTCGAAGGTCTCGGCGGCGCTCCTCGTAGCGCTCCTGACGGTCACGATGCTGTGCCTCGTCTCGATGGTCGTGCTCGGTGCCCGGATGGATGCCTCGCACTGGATACTCTCGATCATCAGCATCTGGATCGGCGTCATCCCCTTCGCCCTCATCGCCGTTGCGATCGGTCAGTTTGCAAAACCGCAGTTCGCGCAGCCGCTCTTCACTGTGGTCTTCCTCGGGATGTCGGTGCTCGGAGGCCTCTGGATACCGCTCGCCGTCATGCCGAGCTGGGTCATCTCGATCGCGCAGACGGTGCCGTCGTACTGGCTGAACAAGCTCGGCCAGATCGGCGCTCACGGCACCGGCGACGCGCTCACCCCGATCATGGTGCTCGCGATCTGGACGGCAGCACTCGCCGTGCTCATCACCTGGCGCTACCGCCGGGATGCTGCCCGCCAGTAGGGCGGCTGGCTTAGGGTGAAAGACGTGTCCACCGCAGAACGGGTACCGGATCACCGGCTGACGCTCCGTGAGCGCCTTCGGGCTCCGGGGGTGCGGGCCTGGTACATCGGCGCCTCGGCCGGGGTGATCTGGCAGGCCATCCTCGTGGTGACGGTGGTGTTGCTCGATGTGCCGCCGATCCAGAAGGCGGCCGGGCTCATCCTTCTCGCCGTGCTGTACAGCGGTTTCATGGTGCTCGGCCCGCTCGTCTGGGGCGAGCCGACCGGCGTCAAACTGCTCGCCATCGGCGTCTACTGGGCCGCCTCATTCCTGCTGTTCCCGCTCATCGGACCCTCCGCGACCTGGGTCTGGCTTCTCGTGGTGTCGCTCGCGGCGTTCACCAATCTCCCGCTTCGCCTGGCGATCGCCGCCTCCGGCATCGTCGTCGTCGTGCAGGTGCTCGTCGGCGTGGCCGTGCACTTCGACCAGGGAACCGGCTTCGCCCCACTCGTGACCGGGGTCGCCGGTGCGACCCTGATCGGACTCGGTCAGATCGCCCGGTCGAATCGGGCCCTCGTCGTCGCCAACGACGAGATCGCGCGACTCGCCGTCGTCGAGGAGCGGGCGAGGTTCGGCCGCGACCTGCACGACGTGCTGGGGCATTCGCTGACGGTCGTCACGGTGAAGTCCGAGCTCGCAAGACGGCTGGTGAAACTCGATCCCGACAAGGCAGAGTCTGAGATCGCCGACATCGAGAGACTGGCACGGGAGGCCCTCGCCGACCTGCGTCTCGCCGTGACGAACTACCGCGAGATCGCGCTCGACTCCGAGCTGATCGCCGCCGAAACCGCCCTGTCGGCAGCCGGCATCACGGCGCACCTTCCCGTCCTCGTCGACCCTGTCGACCCGGCCCTCCAGGGCACGTTCGCCTGGGTGCTGCGCGAGGGCGTGACGAACGTGATCCGGCATTCCGGCGCGAGGGAGTGTTGGGTGACGGTCGAGGTCGACAGTGTCACGATCGCCGACGACGGTCGTGGATGCGGTGACTCCCCCGCCGGGAACGGCCTCCGCGGGCTTCGGGAACGCGCCGCGGAAGCAGGGGCCGAGGTGCTGGTCGACCGAAGTGCCCACGGCGGATTCGAACTCACGGCGAGGAGGGCGACATGAGCGACCGGGTGCGCATCGTGCTCGCCGATGACCAGGCTCGTGCGGGGAGCTCTCGCCTCGCTGCTCTCCCTCGAACCGGACTTCGATGTCGTCGGCCAGGTCGGCCGCGGGGACGAGGTGCTGGAGCTCGTGACGCGCACGGCGGCGACCGTCGCCCTCCTCGACGTCGAGATGCCGGGGCTCGACGGACTGGCAGTCGCCCGCCAGCTCAGGGACTCCGGTACCGGATGCCGCAGCCTCATCGTGACCACGTTCGGACGCCCGGGCTATCTGCGGCGGGCGCTCGAGTCCGGGGCATCCGGTTTCGTCGTCAAAGACACCCCGGCAGAGCAGCTCGCCGATGCGGTTCGGCAGGTCGCCGCCGGATTCCGCGTCGTCGACCCGTCGCTCGCAACGGAATCGCTCATCACCGGCACGTCCCCGCTGTCATCTCGCGAGACCGACGTACTCCTGTCGCTCAGAAGCGAGGGCAGCATCGCGGATGTCGCGACGTCGCTGCATCTCTCCGAGGGAACGGTGCGCAATCACCTGTCGTCCGCCATCGGCAAGACCGGGGCACGTAACGGCGGCGAGGCCGTGCGGATCGCGGCGGACAACGGCTGGCTACTCGCCTGAGGGTTTTCTCGAACGTGCGGCAGTTGTAGTCTGGTCGGCTGCCCACCGGCGGCAGAGACGGAGGTCACGATGACCGACTTCACCATCACCGACTTCACCATCGACGAGCTCTCGATCCCGGCGACTCTCGATTCGCCGGACGCCGCGCCGTTCATCGCGACGATCGAGGTGCGGAACGCGGTCGAGGCCGACGGGTACGGCACGAACGAGTTCGCCCAGACGGCGGCAGAGATCTTGCCGACCTGGCTGGACGAGTTCGAGCCGAAGCGGCTCTTCGCCGCGACCGTCGACGGCCGGATCGTCGCGAGGGGCATCTTCGAGACCCGCACCGGGGAGAATCCGCGGGAAGCCTGGTTCGGCGTTCAGGTGCTGCCCGAGTTTCGCGGCCGTGGGATCGGCACGGCACTCGCCGACCGCCTCGAGGGGCTCGCGGCATCCGAATCCCGGGACAAACTGATCTCCTACGTGCCGTTTCAGGATGCGGACGGCGAGCGGATGACGTCGCCCACCGGATTCGGATCCGTTCCGCTCGACATTCCCCAGGTACGTTTTCTCCTCGGCCGCGGCTACACACTCGAGCAGGTCGAACGCGGAAGCCGGCTGCGCTTCCCGATCGATCGCGCGGCATCCGAGGCGCGGCTCAGCGAGGCGCTCACGGCGGCCGGACCCGACTACCGCGTGCATCGGTGGATCGGGTTTACTCCTGAAAACTGGCTCGCCGACATGGTCGACCTCTTCACCCTGATGAGCACCGACGAGCCGACCGCGGGCCTCGAGGAGCCGGAGGATGTCTGGACCGTCGACCGACTCCGCGCCTCCGAGGAGCGGCGATCGTCGAGCCCGCGTGACTTCCTCGTGTCGGTGGTCGAGCACGTGCCATCCGCGACCCTCGTCGGTTTGACCGAGGTGTCGGTGCCGGAACAGCTCGAGCGGCCGCTCGCACAGAACGACACGATCGTGGCCCGCGCACACCGCGGCCGACGCCTCGGTACGGTGCTGAAGATCGCGAACCTGCTGCACGTCGACGACGTGCGGCCGGGGCATCCGTCGATCATCACCTTCAACGCCGAGGAGAACCGCCACATGCTCGACGTCAACGAGGCCGTCGGATTCGTGCCGATGGGCTACGAGGGAGCCTGGAAAAAGCTGTTGCCCGCGCGATAGACGCGTATTCGGGGAACGTAAATGTGCCGCGCGGCGCCCGTTCGGGCGACAGAATGGTGCGATGGGCGATGCAAAGGGTCTCATTGTCGTCGTCGAAGACGAACGAGCCATCGCGGACCTGCAGCGGCTCTACCTCTCGGAGGCCGGATTCGGGGTGCACGTCGAGCACGACGGTGCGGCCGGGTTCGCCGCCATCCAGCGCCTTCGGCCGGTCGCCATCGTGCTGGATGTCGGACTCCCGTCGATGGACGGCATCGAGGTGTGCAGGCGCCTCCGCGAATCCGGCGACTGGACGCCGGTGATCTTCGTCACGGCGCGCGACGACGAGGTCGACCGCATCCTCGGCCTCGAACTCGGTGCCGACGACTATCTGACGAAACCGTTCTCGCCTCGGGAGCTCGTGGTGCGCATCCGCACGATCCTTCGCCGGTTCTCCGGTGCGACCGGGAACGCGAAGCAGCTGGCCGTCGGCACGGTCACGCTGGATCCCTCTGAACGGCGGGTCGAGGCATCCGGACGCACGATCATGCTCACCAGCACCGAGTTCGACCTGCTCGCGAAACTCATGTCGTCGCCCGGCCAGGTCTTCACCCGCGAGCAGTTGCTCTCGACGGTCTGGGGGCAGGCGGATTACGGACTCGGGCGCACCGTCGACGTGCACATCGCGCAGCTGCGCTCGAAACTCGGCGACGACAGCCCGATCCTCACCTCACGCGGGGTCGGATATTCGGTCAGGCGATGATCGCCTGGTTCCGATCCCTCAGTGGACGCATCACGATCGTGACCGTGAGCGTCGCGGTGCTCGCCGTGCTCGTGACCGGACTCATCTCGCTCCAGCTGGTTCGCGCCTCGACACTCGCCGAGGCGAAAACGCAGCTCGCCGCACAGGCCGATGTCTTCGCGACCCTTCCGGCGGCGCGCGATCACGATCTGCTCGGGGCACGTGCTCAGGCCGCCATCAGCAATGCGAAGGTCGCCTACATCTCGAAGTCCGGGGTGGTCTCGGGCGACGGTGCCCTCTACGTCGGGCCTCTTCTCGCCAGGCGCGTGCTCAACAGGGGTTCCGTCTCGACCGTCGAACGGCTTGCCGGCGCGACCGTCGTCGTCGAAGGCCGTACGACGTCGTCGGGAAGCGCCATCGTGCTCGCGCGGACCCAGACGAGTCTCGACGCCCAGACCCGCAACTCCGGGCAGCTCATTTTGCTCGCGCTGGTCATCGGAATCGCCGTCGCCGTGGTCGCCGGAATTCTCCTCGGACGCTGGCTCGCCCGCCCGCTCGTATCGACGGCCGCGATCGCGCGACGGATGGCGGCCGGCGAGCGCGGCCTGCCCCTCAGCGCCCACCGGCCGGTCGAGATCGCCGCCGTCGCCGACGCGCTCGCGACGCTCGACCAGGCGTTGGCCACGAGTGAAGGGCGGCAGCGGGAATTCCTGCTCTCGATCTCGCATGAGCTGCGCACACCCCTCACCGCCGTGCGCGGCTACGGGGAGGCGATGACCGACGGGCTGATCGGTGCGGGCGACATCGCGTCCGTCGGCGCGGTCCTCGTCGCCGAGACGGCGCGGATCGACCGGTTCGTCGCCGACCTCCTCGAGTTGGCCCGGCTGGAGGCAGACGATTTCGTCATCGATCCCCAGCTGGTCGAACTCGGCGGCCTTCTCGCCCAGGTCAAACAGGCCTGGCAGGGGCGGTGCACGACGCTCGGCGTGACGCTCGAGGTGTCGACCGGACTGATGCCGCTCGTGACCGATGGTCGCCGACTTCGCCAGGTCATCGACGGCCTCGTCGAGAACGCCCTCCGCGCGACGCCGACCGGGTCGACGGTGTCGGTCACGTCCAGGCGCAGCGGGCCGGATGTCGTCATAGAGGTCTGCGACGGTGGCCCCGGCCTGTCTCCGGATGACCTCGCCGTCGCCTTCCAGCGCGGCGTGCTGCGGGATCGCTACCGTACCGAGCGACCCGTCGGCACAGGACTCGGGCTGTCCATCGCCTCGCGGCTCGTCGCCCGACTCGGGGGCACCATCAGCGCCGGGAACGCGCCGGGCGGCGGCGCCCGCTTCGCGGTCACCCTGCCCGCGGGCTGAGGCCGCGCGCGTTCGCGGGGCGCGGATCAGCGCGGCGCGCGGGCGGCCCGGATGCGCTGGCAGAACGCGCAGTAGTGCGAGCCGCGGTTCATGAAACTGTCGCGAACGATCGGGCGCCCGCAGCGGGGGCAGGCCGAGCCTTGCTGCCCGTACGCGTTCAGCGAGTGCGAGAAGTAGCCGGAAGCCCCGTTGACGTTCACGTATTGTGCGTCGAAACTCGTGCCACCCTCCGCGAGCGCTTTGCCGAGCACGAGTCGCACCTCGGCGAGCAACACCCGAGCGCGAGCACGACTGAGCGACTCGGTCGGCTGGTCGTAATGGATGCGAGCGGCCCACAGCGACTCGTCGGCGTAGATGTTACCGATGCCGCTGACGAGGCCCTGGTCGAGCAGCGCGCGTTTGATCCCGGTGCGGCGTTTCGCCAGCGCCGCGAAGAAGCGCGCGTCGGAGAAGGCCGGATCGAGCGGATCCCGGGCGATGTGCGCCACCTGCGACGGCACGAGAGGCGCGTCATCCCCCCGCCCGGCTGCCCGTCCGTCCGGCGTCGCAACCAGTCGGTCGATCGCCATCGAGCCGAAGATCCGCTGATCGACGAAGTTGAGGCGAAGGTCGCGGCCGGCCGAAGTGACGATATCGACGCGGATGCGGGTGAGCGGGTCATCCGTCGTCCGATCGCGCAACAGTACCTGCCCGCTCATGCCGAGATGCACGACGAGCGCCTCCGCCACCGAAGCCCCCGCCACCCCCTCCGAAAACGCAGGAGATTCTCCCGCATTCGAGCAATTCGGGCCGTTTAAGACAGCAATGGCCGAATTCTCCTGCGTTTTCAGTGGGGAGAGTTGACCCTCGCCGGACGCGAAGGGCATCGCGGAACGAGGTGGGGAGAGGGGCAACCAGAGGAACTTCCCGCGGCGGACGGCAGCCCGGATCGTGCGGCCGGTGAGCCTCTCCACGAAGTCCTCGCTCGGGCCGTCGTGGCGCCGAAGCGACCTCTCGTCGTAGACGGTGACGGATGACACGACCGCCCCGGTGACCGCCGGTTCGAGGCCCGCTCGCACGACCTCGACCTCGGGCAGCTCAGGCACGACTGACGGGCACGAGACGGTGGTCCAGATCAGCGCTTGTCGCGGCGAACCCGGTCAAGAGAGTGCAGAGAGCACGGTCCAGGCTTCGAGCGCTGCCGCCATCTCCGCTTGCTTCTTGCTCGTGCCGGTGCCCTCGGCGATGGCGGCGGCAGCGGTCGAGCCAGTACTGCGAGCGTCACCCGTCAGCGAGACACTCGCGTGGAAGCGCTTCGAATGGTCGGGCCCGCTGTCGACGACCTCGTAGTGCGGTAGTCCTCTGCCGAGTCGGGTCGACAGTTCCTGCAGACTCGTCTTCGGATCCATGGATGCGCCGAACCGGTCGGGGTCGGTCATCAGCGGCGCGACCAGCCGGAGCACAAGCTCCGTCGCCGCCTCGCCTCCGGCATCCAGGTAGACGGCGCCGATCACGGCCTCGACGGTATCGGCGAGGATGGATGACTTATCGCGTCCGCCGGTGAGTTCTTCCCCGCGGCCGAGCCGCAGGTGCCGGCCGAGGCCGATCGAACGGGCGACCTCCGCGAGCGCGACAGATGACACGAGACTCGCGCGACGCTTGGCGAGTTCGCCTTCGTCGAGCAGCGGATTGTCGCGGTAGAGCTTGACGGTGACAGCCTGCCCGAGGATCGAGTCGCCGAGGAACTCGAGACGCTCGTTGTGGGCGATACCCCCGTTTTCGTACGCGAACGACCGGTGTGTGAGCGCGAGTTCGAGAAGCTCGGGGCTTATATCAATAGCCAGGAGCTTCTCGAGTTCTACTCGGCTCGCGCTGGTGCCGGGTTGTGCGCCGCTCATTCGTCCGGTGAAGGAGTCGAATGTTAGACGTCAGCGACCTTGCGGCCCTTGTATTCCATGTAGAGGGGCTGGCCGGTCGAATCCTCGACGACCTTCGCACGGTGGGGAAGGCTGTAGACGACCTTGCCGCCCTCGATGGTCTTGACGAGGGTGGGCGGCGTCGCCTTCCACTGCGCGCGACGGGCACGGGTGCTCGCGCGCGACATCTTGCGCTTCGGTACTGCCATGACGTTCTCTTCTCTCTCGCGACGCGAAGCCTTCCGCGCCGTTCACATTTCGGGATTCGTGGTGGGGAAAACTGCTATTTTTCCGGGCTGCTCGTGCCTTCGAGACCGGCCACATCGCTGAGGGCTGCCCACCGCGGATCGATGGGGTCCTCGTGCTTGTGACCCGGATTGTCGAGGAGCCGCACCCCGCACACGGGGCACAGGCCGAGACATTCTTCTTGACAGACCGGCTGGAATGGCAGTGAAAGCACCACCGCATCCCTGATTACGGGTTCGAGGTCTATATGGTCCTCGTGAACCTCGTATTCGAAAGCTTCGTCTTGAGAGTACGCGAAAAGCTCCTGGAATTCGACCTGAAGCGGCTGGGCGATGTCGATCAGGCACCGAA
>JANYGT010000241.1 GCA_025362355.1 Lacisediminihabitans sp.
GCCGAACCAAGCGGATCGAGCCGAACCAAGCGGATCGAGCCTGTCGAGATCTCACAGAGAGTAACTGAATGCCGAATGATGAAATAGCGAACCGCGCCGGCGAAGCGGGTGCTCTCTGGGGTGCCCGTTTCTCCACTGGGCCGTCCGATGCGCTGCTGGCCCTGAGCCGATCGACGCACTTCGACTGGCAACTCGCCGAGTACGACATCGCTGGATCCCGGGCGCACGCCCGGGCTCTCGCAGCGGCAGGGTACCTCTCCAACGACGATCTCGCCGCGATGATTGTGGCGCTTGACCTGCTGCTCGACTCCGTGAATGATGGCTCGTTCGGGCCGACCGACCAGGACGAAGACGTGCACTCGGCACTCGAGCGCGGATTGATCGAGCGGGCGGGCGCCGAGCTCGGCGGAAAGCTCCGGGCCGGCCGCAGCCGGAACGACCAGATAGCGACTCTCGTGCGAATGTTTTTGCGCGACCACGCGAAGCGCATCTCATCCCTACTCGTCGACCTGATCGATGCGCTCTCCGCCCAGGCCGTTGCTCACGAGACCGCCGTCATGCCGGGGCGCACCCACCTGCAACATGCGCAGCCCGTGCTGCTCGCTCATCACCTTCTCGCGCACTGCTGGCCGCTCGTTCGCGATCTTGAGCGATTCAGGGACTGGGATGCACGTGCCGACTCCTCCCCGTATGGCTCCGGCGCGCTGGCCGGCAACACCCTCGGTCTCGATGTGCTCGCCGTAGCCACCGACCTTGGTTTCAGCGGGGGAGTCGAGAACTCGATGGACGGCACAGCGAGTCGAGACGTAGTGGCCGAGTTTGCCTACATCACGGCGCAGATCGGCATCGACCTGTCTCGATTCGCCGAGGAGCTGACGATCTGGAATACCCGTGAATTCGGATTCGTGACTCTGAGTGATGCCTACTCGACGGGCTCCTCGATCATGCCGCAGAAGAAGAATCCGGATATCGCCGAACTCGCGCGCGGCAAGGCTGGCCGCCTGATCGGTAATCTGGCTGGCCTGCTTGCAACTCTCAAGGGTCTGCCCCTGGCCTACAACCGCGACCTGCAGGAAGACAAAGAACCGGTTTTCGATTCGATCAACACCCTCGAGGTGCTGCTTCCCGCCTTCACCGGTATGGTCTCGACCCTCCAATTTCACGTCGACAGGATGGCCGAACTCGCACCACAGGGCTTCTCGCTCGCAACCGACGTGGCAGAGTGGCTGGTGAAGCAGCGAGTGCCCTTCCGTGATGCCCATGAAATCACTGGGGCTCTCGTCTCATTCTGCGAACAGCGCGGCATCGACCTGGCCGATCCGAGTGACGAAGAGTACCTCGCTCTTTCTCCTCACCTGACCTCGGGCGTGCGCGAAGTGCTGACCGTCCGGGGGTCGATTGCCAGCCGAACAGGGCTCGGCGGAACGGCGCCCGATCGGGTGGCCGAGCAACTCGCGATGCTGGCCAGGCGCGTACGCGACCTTAAGGAGACCTCGTCATGACACTGGGCAAAGACAGCCGCAACCAGCGCCCGCCGCAGACTCGCGCCGGCCGCATCATCATGTGGATTATCTTCGGCGTTGCGGCAGTGCTTGCGATCATCGCGATCGTGATCTTTGTGCGAAGCGGAGTCTCTCTCTTCTAATGCCGGTCGGCCGATGAACGTGTTCGATGCTCCGGCCACCGAGGTCGCTCCGCTCCTGCTGGGTGCGGTGCTCTCAAAGACCACAGCTGAAGGCTCGGTCTCGGTGCGGATAACTGAAGTCGAGGCCTACCTCGGTGAAGACGACCCCGGCTCCCACGCCTTTCGAGGCCCGGGCAAACGAAACGCTGTGATGTATGGCCCGGCCGGCCAGTTATACACGTACTTCACCTACGGCATGCATGTGTGCGCGAACGTGGTCTGCTCGCCGGACGGTACTGCGTCCGCAGTCCTCTTCCGCGCGGGCGAAGTGGTCGATGGTATCGCCCTCGCTCGCCATCGGCGCGCGACCTCGAAGGTCGATGCGGACCTTGCACGCGGACCGGCCCGGCTGGTCGTCGCGCTCGGCATTGAGCTGGGCGACGGGGGTAGCGATCTCACCGTGACTCCGTTTGCGCTGGAGATGCCAAAGACATCCGCCCGTCATGAATTCGGCCCCCGCACCGGGGTTTCCGGACCGGGCGGAGGTCTCGATTTTCCGTGGCGATTTTGGCTGCCGGGCGATTCAACTGTCTCGCCCTATCGCGCCTCAGCGCAAAAGAAACGGCCTTAGAAAGCGAACAACGCCGCACACGCGCCGGCCCAGACGAGACTGACGAGGGTTCCGATGATGAAGCGTTCCCGGATTTCTGGGCTGTTGAGTTCGCTGAATCGACCGAGGCCCTTGATCGCGATGAGTGCCGCAACCAGTTCCCAGTGGCCGACGGCAACGGCCGCAACAACTACGAGACGTTCGA
>JANYGT010000195.1 GCA_025362355.1 Lacisediminihabitans sp.
GTGGCCTGGTCGGCGGTGAGCTGAACGAAGTCCTTCGGAGCCGCTCCGACGGTGGCGAGCACCTTCGTGTCGACGGTCTTGTTGGTCTCCATCGCGGTCAGTGTCGCCGGGTACGAACCCGAGGCGAGGAAGAGGTTCTGCACCTCGGGGGTGTAGATGTACTCCTCCCAGAGCCGCGCGGCCGCGGGGTGCGGTGCGTCGACACTGATGGCCTGGTTGTAGTAACTGCCGAGAGCGGTACCCGGAAGAACGACGGTCTTGAAGTTCGCGTTACCGGAGGAACCAGCAGCCGCGCCCCAGGCGAGGTTGTTGAAGCTCCACTGGATGACCACCGGGGTCTCACCGGACGCGACGGTCGCCTGTGTCGGCGTGACTGCGAGGTAGTTGCCCGACGCCTTGAGCTTCTGGAAGAAGTCGATGCCCGGCTGGATGTTGCCGGCGCTCCCCTTGTTCTGCAGTGCCGCGAGGTAGACGGCGCTCGCAGCCTCGTTGGCCTGGGTCGGGTCACCCTTGATGGTGACCCTGCCGTGGTAGGCGGAGCCGAGGAGGTCGGACATCGACTTCGGCTTGGTCTTGATGACCGTCGAGTCGTAGCCGACCGACATGAGGCCGGTGTAGTCGTAGTACCACTTGCCGCTGGCATCCTTGAAGTCAGCCGGGATGTCGGCCCAGTTCGCGACCTTGTACGGCGCGACCATGTCGAGGTTCTTCTGCAGCACCGCGGTGCCGAGGTCGAAGACATCCGGAGCCGTCGACTGGCCCTTCTGGGCCTTCGCCGCGGAGATCTCGTCAGCGCTCGAGCCGTCGGGGTTGGCCGAGTTGATCGTGATCTTCGGGTACTTCTTCTGGAAACCGGCCATGATCTTGCCGTAGTTCGCCCACGACGGCGGAAGGGTGATGACGTTCAGCTGGCCCTCTTTGTTGGCCGCGGCGACGAGCGCCGTCATTCCGCCGAGTGCTGCCGCACTCGTCGCGGTCTTCGCGTCGGTGCTGGCCGCGCTGGTGCTCGCCGGGGTGCTCGAGCCCGCGCAGGCGGTGAGCGAGATCGCGATGGCAGCGGCGAAGGCCGCCCCCGCAATGAAACGCTTGGTGTTCACTGAATCCTCCAGGTGATCGCCCGGGTGTCTGCTGTGGGGGTGCGGACTATCGGATACCGGAGCGGTCAGGTCGATGTTCATGGCCTTGCATTGACACTCGGAACCGCCAGGGTGAACAGCGGGCGAACTCGGATCGACCAATGTCCCCTCAAACGGGGGCCCTCAGGACAACTGCGACATCACCTTCCGCGCGAGCCCGAACGAGATCGTCATTCCCACCCCGGAGGTGACGGAGACCGCCGTGACCGTCGGTGAGATCTCCTCGATGAGGTACGGATGCTGTGGGCTCGACGCATAGACCCCCTGCCACCGTTCCACCACTCGCACCGACGGCACCCCGAGCACGTCGCGCACCCGGGCGAGCAGCAGCTCCGTCGTCGCCTCCGCCTGGAACGGATCCATCGTCGGCTCGGTGCGATGGCTGTCGCCGACGATGACGGTGCCGTCGGGACGCTGGGTGAACATGACGTTGGCATCGATCGCGATGAGCCCCGGATCGTCGGCCCTGACCCGCGCGCGGAGAGCAACCGCGGCGGTCGTCTCGGTGAACGCCGGGTAGCGCAGCATCGATGTTCCGGTGAGGATGGCCGGCGCGATCAGGCGGTCGCCCGGCGCCTCGATCCGGGCCATCTGCAGCCCGGAGCGGTCGATCCCGTGCTGTTCGGCGAGCTCCGGGTAGAGGTAGTCGATGTCGTGACCGACGCAGACGATGGTGTGGCCGGCCCGGATGCCACCCCGCGAGGTGAGCGCCCCCACTGAGCCGTCGGACCCGAGGTAGGAGGTTCGCCAGAGAAACTGCACACCCGGCTGCACCGCGAGCCATGCGGCGAGGGATTCGACCGCCTCGCGGGGGTCGACGCGCAGGTCGTCACGGAGCAGGGCGGCACCGACGATGGCCGGGTCACCCGTCGACAGGGTGGTGCGGGCGGTTGCGGCATCCACGATCCGCACCTGGCCATGCTCCCTCGAGGCCGAGAGCTCGTCGAGCACCGCGAGCTCCTCGGCGGAGCGCGCCACCGCCAGGGCGCCGGACTCGACCGAGAAGAAGCCGGCGAGTGCGCTGTAGTGCAGCCAGCGTTCGCGGGCGATCAGTGCGAGGTCGAGGAGTTCGCCGGTCTGGGCGGTGATGCAGCAGTGCCCGAAGTTGCGGACGGAGGCGCCGACCGCACGCGAATCCCGGTCGATGATCGTCACTGTCATCCCGCGGGCGACGGCGTCCGCGGCGTGGGCGAGGCCGACGATGCCCGCTCCGACGATGAGCAGATCGCACTCGGCGATCGGCACGGCGTCGGCATTCATATCAGCCGAGAATGCCCGGATCGCGAGGTGAGGTCAAGGTGTCGAGCGTGTCGTCGCCCCGAATTCACCAGTGGTTCACCGACGGATGGTGCACTTCTGCCGTGATAGAACTCGTTGCCTTCGACATGGCCGGTACCACGATTGACGATCACGGCCTCGTCTATGTCGCCCTGTCCGACTGCGTGAAGGAGACCGGCGCGACCGTCACCGACGCCGGCCTTCAGCTCTGGATGGGCACCGACAAGATCACCGCGATCCGCGCGCTGATGGCACTCGGTGGGGTATCCACCGGGCCGGAAGAGGTGAACGCGGCGTTCGAGCGGTTTCGGCAGCTGCTCACCGAGGCCTACCGAAGCACGCCGCCGGTCGCGCTGCCCGGGGTCGAGGAGGCTCTTCGCACCCTCGCCTCTCGCGGCGTGAAGATCGCCCTCACCACGGGATTCTCCGACGACGTCGCGCTCCCGCTGCTCGCGGCACTCGGCTGGACGGTCGGCGAAGGCGCTTCTCACCTCCTCGATGCCGTGGTCACCACCTCCGATGTCACGGCCGGGCGCCCCGCCCCCTATCTCATCCACCACGCGATGGAGAAGACGGGAGTGGCGGATGTCGCGGCCGTCCTCGCCGCCGGCGACACCGTCGTCGACCTCCTCGCGGCCCGCAACGCCGGGGTGATCGGCGTCGGGGTACTGACGGGGGCACTTCCGCGGGACGAGCTGGAGCGGCATCCGCACCACCACATCCTCGACAGTGTCGTCGACGTGCTCGGCCTTCCGGAGGTCAGCGGGCGCTGACCGGCTCGGAAGCCCCGGCCACGTCGATCAGCACCTTGCCGACGACGCCGTTCTGCACGGCCTGATGCGCGGACGCGGTCTCAGCGAGCGGGAAGCGCACGAGCGGAAGACCATCCTTTTCGCCGACGGGCAGGGCGCCGTCCACGAGTGCCGCGGTGACATCCTCCACGGCGGCCCTCATGGCCCCGTCGCCGATCGTGTAGAGCAGCACGAACTGGTAGCGCGTGTTCGTGATCATGTTGGGCCGGACCGCGAGGGATGCCGTGTCGCCTCCGTCGTCGGCGTACATCGAGACGACCGCGCGTGGCCCGACGATCGCCGCGTCGAGTGCGGCATTGTGCACGATCGACACCTCGACGACGATGTCGACGCCGTCCGGGGCTATCGAGCGGATGACGGCTGCGGCATCCTCCGTGCGGTAGTCGACGATGTGGTGCGCGCCGGCGCTGCGGGCGAGTGCCGCCTTCGCCTCGCTCGAGACGGTCGTGATAACGGTGGCGCCGGCCCATCGCGCCAGCTGGATCGCGGCGTGACCGACGGCGCCGGCACCGCCCGCGACGAGCACGACCTTCCCGGCGAGTGCACCGGGGTGGAGCCGGGACGGGCCACCCTCGAGCACGGTGAGCGCGCGGTGGGCTGTCATCGCCGGCACACCCATCGAGGCGCCGATGTCGAAGCTCGTGCCGTCGGGGAGTTTCACGACCCGCTCGGCTGGCAGCACCGTGTACTCCTGCGCCGTGCCGGTCGGTCGATTGCGGGCCGAGAGGTAGGTCCAGACGCGATCACCGACGTCGAGCACGATGACACCCTCGCCGACGGCATCCACGGTGCCGGCGCCGTCCTGGTTCGGTGTCACCTCGGCAAACTCCAGCGGGCCGTTCGCCCGAGACTTCCAGTCGGTCGGGTTGACGCCGGAGACGGCGATGCGCACTCGCACCTCACCGGGGCCGGGCTGTGGGATGTCGCGCTCGACGAGGCGGAGGACGTCGGGAGAACCGGGCTCTGAGTAGACGATGGATTTCACAGCACAAGTCAACTCCACATTGTGGAGATCCTTCCCTCCACCACCCGATTTCATCGGTTGCCGCCGTCTTGCGCGACCACCGCCGTGTACGAACACCGCGGTGGTCGCCGAACCGCGCGGTGGTCGGTGATGGCGGCGCGCGCCAGACCGTCGGTGGTGCGGTCTAGGGTCGTGGCAATGGTTCAGACGATCTCCGCCGCGCAGGCTCGTCGCATCGCGCTCGCCGCGCAGGGGTTCGGACGACCCCGTCCTGCCTCCCCGGGCACTCGCCAGCTGAACGGCGTGATCGAGCAGCTCGGGCTTCTCCAACTCGATTCCGTCAACGTCTTCGAACGCAGCCACTACCTTCCGGCCTTTGCGCGACTCGGGGCGTACGACCGGGCGAAACTCGACGCGCTTACCTTCTCGACGAAGGGTCGCTACACCGAGTACTGGGCGCATGAGGCCGCCATCATCCCGCTCGAGTCCTGGCCGCTGTTCCGCTGGCGCATGGAGGCCATGCTGAAGAAATACGGACCGGATGCCGGCGGCTGGGTATCGGCGAACGCTCCGATGCTCGAGTGGCTGCGCGCCGGACTCGCCGAGAGGGGGCCGCTCGCAGCGAGCGAGATCGAACACGACTCCGGGAAGGGTGCCGGCGGCTGGTGGGGGTGGTCGGATGTGAAGACGGGCCTCGAATTCCTGTTCCGTTTCGGTGAGGTGGTCAGCGCCGGGCGAACCCGTTTCGAGCGGCGCTACGCCCTTGCATCGACGGCTCTTCCGACGCACATCCTCGAGCGGGAGATCTCACCGTCCGATTCGATCCGACAGCTCCTCAGCACGTCGGCGCGCGCTCACGGTATCGGAACCCTCTCGGATCTGGCGGACTACTTCCGCATCAAGAACGAACCGGCGAAGGCTGCGATCAACGATCTCGTCGACTCCGGCGAGCTGCTGCCGGTGGAGGTTCACGGGTGGAGCCGGCCGGCCTTCCTCCATCGGGACGCCCGCATCCCGCGACGCATCGAGACGGCGGCGCTGCTCTCGCCGTTCGACCCGGTGGTCTGGGAGCGTGATCGCGCTCTTCGGATGTTCGGCTTCCACTACCGCATCGAGATCTACACCCCGGCCCCGAAGCGGGTATTCGGCTACTACACGCTTCCACTTCTTATCGACGACGACATCGTCGGACGCATCGACCTGAAGAGCGACCGCCAGAGCGGTGTGCTGCGGGTGCAGTCGGCCTGGCGGAAAGCGGATGCCCCACCCGGCGTCGCGGAACGCGTCGCGCCACTGCTGCGGCAGATCGCCGACTGGCAGGGCCTCGGCGACGTGCTGGTCGTCGACCGCGGCGACCTCGCGCGCGAGGTGGCCGGCGCGCTCGGGCAGGGCGTGATCGAGCCCACCCGCTGATCGAGCCGACCCGGTGATCGAGCTCGGCGAGATCCGCTGCGGCTAGAAGCCGCCGCCGATCTTCTGCAGCCGTGCAATGCGGTCGGGGATCGGGGGATGGGTTCCGAACAGCCGCGTCATGAAGCCGGGTTTGTTCGGGTCGGCGACCCACATGTGGGCCATGCTCGAGTTCTGTCGCGCCACCGGTCGCCCGTATTGCCCGAGTTTCGCGAGCGCACTCTCGAGCTCCGGCGGGTTGCGGGTGATCATCGCGCTCGAGGCGTCGGCGAGATACTCCCGCTGCCGGGAGATCGCGGCCTGGATGAGCGCCGCGAGGATCGGTGAGATGACGAGTGCGACGATGCTCAGGATGAGTATCACCGGGTTCGCCCCTCCCCCGCCGCCGCCGCTGTTGTTGTTGCTATTGCGGTTGTTGCCGCCGAATCCGCCGAAGAGGCTGAAGCGCAGCAGGATGTCGGCGATGAAGCCGATGGCCACGACCAGTCCGAAGACGATGGTCGACACCCGGATGTCGTAATTCTGCACGTGCCCGATCTCGTGGGCCATGACGCCTTCGAGTTCCGAGTCATCCATCAGATCGAGGAGTCCGGTCGTCGCAGCGACGGAAGCGTGCTTCGGGTCTCGCCCGGTCGCGAACGCATTCGGCGCCGGGTCGTTGATGATGTATACCTTCGGCATCGGCAGGCCCGTGGTGATCGACAGGTTCTCGACGACCCGGTACAGCCGGGGATTGTCGGCCTTTTGGATCTGCTGCGCTCCGGTGATCGAGAGCGCCTGCGAGCCGGCGAAGAAGTACTGGATGAGCGTGTAGATACCGGCTCCGATCACGACGGCGATCGCGATCGAGTAGTTGCCGTAGCGACCGCCACCCCAGACGTAATTCACCGCGAAGCCGATCGCCGCGATGATCACGAGGAACATCGCGATGATGAAGACGGTGTTGCGTTTATTCTTCGCTATCGCTCGGTACATGAAGGGCTAGAACTGCACGCGCGGCGGTTCGGCGATCGCCGCAGAGTCCGCCACCTCGAAGAACTCGCGCGCGGAGAACCCGAGACGCTTGGCGAAGACGTTGTTCGGGAAGACCTTGATCTTCGTGTTGAGTTCGCGTACCCCGCCGTTGTAGAAGCGACGCGATGCCTGGATCTTGTCTTCGGTGTCGACGAGCTCGCCCTGCAACTGGAGGAAGTTCTGGCTGGCCTGCAGCTGCGGGTACGCCTCGGAGACGGCGAAGAGGCTCTTGAGCGCGCCCTGCATCTGGTTCTCGGCGACGGATGCCTCGCCAGGGGTCGTGGCGTTGATCGTCGCCGCACGAGCTGCGGTAACGGCCTCGAAGACGCCGGACTCATGGGTCGCATAGCCCTTGACCGCATTCACCAGGTTCGGGATGAGGTCGGCGCGCCGCTTGAGCTGCACGGTGATGTCGCTCCACGCCTCGTCGACGCGCACATTCGTGCGGACGAGTCCGTTGTACGTCGTCACCAGATAGATCCCGATGATGATGACGAGTAGGACGATGATCCCTACGGCGATGAGTATGCCGTCCATTGCTGCTCCCTCGGCGAGTTGTGGCTGTCTGCCGCGCGTCTCGACCACTATAACCAACCGCATCCATGCTCCCACCTGCCTTTCGGTAACCTCCGAGCCAACTCAGGGGCGCTCCTTCGACGACGCGATTCGACGACCGCAGGGTGCAAGAATTGCCTGCGGCCGCACAGAGGGCGGTGCCGATGGCCGAATGGCCCGAACGAGGAGCCGGATGTCGATCGAAACAGCAGGCGGGGCGATCGAGCGGCTGAGCCGGGTCGTTCCCGACTTCCCGACGCCGGGGATCACCTTCCGGGACCTCACCCCCGTCTTCGCCGACGGGCCCGCACTCCGTCTCGTCACCGACGAGCTCGTCGAACCGTTCGCCGGACAGTTCGATGTGATCGCCGGCGTCGAAGCGCGCGGATTCGTGCTCGCGGCCAGCGCAGCCTATGCGACCGGCCACGGCGTCGTGATGATCCGCAAACCGGGCAAGCTGCCACGGGCGGTGCTCTCCGAGGACTACGACCTCGAGTACGGGAGCGCGACGCTGCAGGTGCACCCCGACGAGCTTCCGCGGGGCGCGCGCGTGCTGCTGCTGGATGACGTGCTCGCAACCGGGGGAACGCTGGCGGCAAGCTGTTCCCTCATCGAGCGCGCCGGGTGGGTCGTCGCCGGCATCGGTGTCGTGCTCGAACTGACGGAACTGCACGGCGCCGAGCGACTTTCCGGGCGTCAGGTCGAGGCGCTCGTGGCTCTCTGAGCGATACCGGGATGAGCGGTGCACTTCCCAGCCGCTCCGCATTACCCTTGACCCGACGAGTTTTCCCAGAGAAAAGGACCTCCCTTGGCCACAACTTTTCGCAGCTGGTTGCTCGACGGCCTCGTCGACAAGTCAGGAAGGCACGAAGGTCCGCACGCGGAGAACGTGCACAAGACGAATTCGTGGTGGCGGGTCATGTGCCTCACCGGCGTCGACTATTTCTCGACGCTCGGCTACCAGCCCGCGATCGCCGCACTCGCTGCCGGTCTCGTGTCGCCGTTCGCCACCATCGTGCTCGTCGCGCTCACCCTTCTCGGGGCGCTCCCCGTCTATCGACGCGTGGCCCGCGAGAGCTTCAAGGGCTCCGGCTCCATCCAGATGCTCGAGAAGCTGCTGCCCTGGTGGGCAGGCAAGCTCTTCGTACTCGTGCTGCTCGGATTCGCCGCCACCGACTTCATGATCACGATCACCCTCTCGGCGGCTGACGCGTCTGCCCACGCCATCGAGAACCCGTTCGCGCCATCCTGGTTCCACGGTAACGAGGTGCTTCTCACGCTCTTTCTCGTCGCGCTGCTCGGCATCGTGTTTCTCCGCGGCTTCAAAGAGGCCATCGGTATCGCCGTCGTGCTGGTGGCCGTCTACCTGGTGCTCAATGTCGTCGTCATCGCCGTGTCGATCGCCCAGGTGATCATTCACCCGGTGACCGTCACCGACTGGTGGAGCGCCCTCAACCGAGAGAACGGCAGCCCGCTGCTCATCATCGGGATCGCGCTGTTCGTTTTCCCGAAACTCGCGCTCGGGCTGTCGGGATTCGAGACCGGCGTCGCTGTCATGCCGCAGATCAACGGGGCCGCCGGGGACACGCCGGCGAACCCCGTCGGGCGCATCCGCGGAGCCCACCGCCTGCTCACCACCGCGGCGATCATCATGAGCGTCTTCCTCATCACGTCGAGTTTCGTGACGACCTTCCTCATCCCGCAGAAAGCATTCCAGGCGGGCGGCGCCGCCAATGGACGGGCCCTCGCCTATCTCGCGCACGAATATCTCGGCCCGGTGTTCGGCACGGTCTACGACGTCTCGACCATCTGCATCCTGTGGTTCGCCGGCGCCTCGGCGATGGCCGGCCTGCTCAACCTGGTGCCGCGGTACCTCCCCCGCTACGGGATGGCGCCGAATTGGGCACGGGCCGTTCGGCCGCTCGTGCTCGTGTTCACCGCGATCGCCTTCCTCATCACCGTGCTGTTCAAGGCCAACGTCGATGCCCAGGGCGGCGCCTACGCGACCGGGGTGCTTGTGCTCATCACGTCGGCCTCCGTCGCGGTGACCCTCTCCTGTCTGCACAAGAGCCAGACGAAGCGCACCGTCGCCTTCGCGGTGATCTCGGTCGTCTTCGCTTACACGACGGTGATCAACGTGATCGAAAGGCCCGAGGGCATCCGTATCGCCGCGCTCTTCATCCTCGGCATCCTGGTGATCTCGATCGTGTCGCGAATACAGCGGTCACTGCAGCTGCGAGCCTCCTCCGTCGAACTCGACGAGAGCGCGCGTGCCTTCATCCAGGCCGACGCGGAGAAGGGGGTCATCCGCATCATCGCGAACGAACCGGATGACGGCAGCCTCCGCGAGTACCGGGAGAAGAACAGCGACGAACGGCGGTTCAGCCACATCCCGCAGAAGTCGCACACCATCTTCCTCGAGGTGCATCGTTCGGACTCCTCCGACTTCGAGGAGGATCTCGTCGTTCGCGGCGTGACCAAGCACGGGTATCGGGTGCTCGAGGTGCGGAGCGGCAACGTTCCGAACACCCTCGCATCGGTGCTGCTGCAGATACGCGACGAGACCGGGATCGTGCCGGACATCTACTTCCAGTGGACCGAGGGCAACCCGATCTCGAACATGTTCAAGTTCCTCATCACCGGAACGGGCGAGGTCGCGCCGGTGACGCGCGAGGTGCTGCGCGAGTCGGAGCGGAACGCGAAGCGTCGACCGGCGGTGCACGTCAGCTGATCTCGACGGGCTCGACCACCGAAGCGGGCCGATCACCGACTACCGCTCGATCACCGACTTCTCGGTTTTCTGGTGGGGCGGAATTCGGCGGCGCACGTTCGGCAGGGCGAGAGAATCCCGTCGAAAAGCCACTTTTAGTGGATTTCAGGCTCGGAAGAGGGGTGAAATTGGCCTCTCGACACCGTCCGGAACCCCGGAGGTTCGCCGAGCGGGCCACCCGCGAACGTACACATCCGTAGCCGCCGCGCACCCGGGCCCGCCGCACACCCCGGCCGTCCGCGCACCCGGGCCCGACGTAAAGCGAGACCGCGGAAGCCAGCCGCCTCGACACGTTTCCTAGGCGCCGAGCACCCGGTCGAGGTAGGGATTCGTGAACGTGCGCCCGGGGTCGAGGCGGTCGCGCACGGCGAGGAAGTCGGCGAGGTGCGGATACAGGCCCGCGAGCGATTCGGCATCCTGGTAGTGCATCTTGCCCCAGTGGGGGCGACCGCCGTAACTCTTCATGATCTGCTCGACGGCCCGGAAATACTGCTCTGGATCGTCGCGGAAGTGGCGGTGGACCGCAATGTATCCGGTGTCGCGGCCCTCGGCTGTGGAGAGCCAGTTGTCGTCGGCCTCAGCGACCCGCACCTCGATCGGGAAGGAGATGCGCCATCCGCGATCATCGATGAGCGTGCGAATCGCCCGCAGCGCTTCGGGCACCGCCGCGCGCGGGATCGCGTACTCCATCTCGCGGAACCGGGTCGTACGGGGGCTCGCGAACACCCGGTGGGAATGGTCGGTGTACGAGCGGTTTCCGTATACGCGGGTCGCCAGCCGGTTGATCGACGGGATGACGAAGGGCGCGACGTGACCGACGTTGCAGATGACCGAGAGCACACCGTTCGAGACGACCCGGTCTTCGACGAACTCGTTGATCCGACGGAGCGGCTTACGCTCGGCCTCGGCTGGCAGCCTGGTGTTCGTCTTCGCCATCACACCGTCGGTGTGCGGCCACCAGTAGAACTCGAAATGGTCGGTCGCCGAGGAGTGCTCCTCGAACTCGTCGAGCACGAAGTCGAAACCGACAGGGCGCTCGACCGCGCTGAGCAGAAAACTCGGCACACACTGGATGGTCAGGTCGACCAGCACGCCGAGCGCCCCGAGCCCGAGGCGAACGGCTGGAAGCAGCTCCGGATGCTCGGTCTCGCTCACCCTCAGGATCGACCCGTCCCCGACGACGAGGGTTGCGGCCACGATCTGGGTCGCGAGGCCGCCGAAGCGGGCGCCGGTTCCGTGCGTTCCGGTGGAGGTCGCCCCGGCGATGGTCTGCCGATCGATGTCTCCCATGTTGGCGAGCGCGAGTCGGTACGGTGCGAGGATCGTCGGCAGCTGGTAGAGGTTCGTGCCGGCACCGAGGGTGACTCGGCCGAGGCGCTCATCGACGGCGCTGAGGCCCTCGATCCAGCCGAGGTCGAGCATGATGCCGTCGGTCGCCGCGATCGCGCTGAAGCTGTGCCCGGCGCCGACCGTCTTGACGGTCAGTTCGTTGTCGCGAGCGAACCGCACGATGGAGACGACCTCGTCGACGTTCGTCGGCCGCGCCATCATCACCGGATGCGACGACGCGGAACGACCCCAGTTCTGCCACAGTCCGCCCGGCGCGAGCACACTCGGCCGAACACCGATCATGGTCACAGGAACACCTGCCCTTCTCCGCGATAGGTCAGCTCTGCGCCGATCACGCGTCCTCCATCGACGATAGCGAAACCGTTGAGGTGTTCGCTCAGCTCTCCGGCCTTGGTGTGGCGGAGCCAGACCCGATCCCCCGCAACGAGCGATGCAGCCCCCGACCCGGTCAGCGGCGTCTGCACTTCGCCGGCCATCTCCCGCGCGACCATCTTCGTACCGAGCGGCCAGGCGACGAGCGGGAGGCGATCCGCTGCCGGTGGTCCGGAGGCGACCCAGCCGCCACCGAGCAGCGTCGCGATGCCGTCGCGCGGTTTCCGCACGACAGACAGTGCGAACGCCGCGGCCGGGGCGGGGGTGAAATGACGGTAGTGATCGAACAGGTGCGGTCCGAACAGTCCGCTTCCGGCGGCGATCTCGGTCACGGCATCCTCCGAAGAGGTGCTCTCGAGGGATCCGGTGCCTCCGCCGTTGACGAACTCGAGCTCCGTGAGACCGCGCAGCATCGACACGACGGATGCCCGGCGATCCGCCAACTCGTTCACTGACTGCTTCTGGATCCACCGCACGAGGGCACCGCGAAGCGGGCTGCCGGCCGGCTCATTGACCAGCCCGGCGATCTGGCCCTCGTAGGCCATGGTGCCGACGAGCGTGAATCCGGCACGGCCGACGATGATCCTGGCGAGCGCACGGGCGTCCTCGACCGAGGCGACAGGTGAGCGCCAGGTACCGAGATGGCCGAGGATGCGCGAATTCCAGGACGCGTCGAACTCGAGGCAGACGCGGATCGTCTCACGCTCCCTCGGCGAGAGGACGGCATCGATCAGGTCGAGCTGCTCGACCCCGTCGATCATCAGCGTCACCCGGGCTGCGAGGGCAGGGTCGCTTGCCAGCCGGCGGATCGCTGCGCGGTCGACGCTCGGGTAGCCGACCACGACATCCATGATCGGCGGATGCTGCTCGTCGCCCTCGGCGAGCCAGAGCGCCTCGGGCAGGGTGTACGAGAGCACCCCGGCGAACCCGGGAACCGCGAGCGCGGCATCGATGACACCCCGAACGCGCACCGATTTGCTTGCGACGCGGATGGTCGTGCCGTTCGCGCGGCGCAGCATCTCGTAGGCATTGTGGGAGAGGGCCGGGAGACAGATCGCTCCATACGGTGGGTCGAGCTCGGCGGTCGCTGCGGTCATCCGTGGCCAGTAGGTGGCAGGGTCGAGCCACGGCGTCTCGGTCTGGCGACGGATCTCGAGGGTCATCAGCGCACCGACCTGATCGGCAGCACGGCGAGCGCGCCGAGCAGTGCGGCGAGGGCCGCAAGGATGAAGAGGCCCTCGAATCCGGCGAGCGCTGCGACGAGGAGTCCTCCGATGAGCGGCGCGAAGGCCTGCGGTACTGCGGTGGCGATGTTCATGATGCCGAGGTCTTTCCCTCGGGTGTGGGCATCCGGCAGCACCTGGGTCGCGAGGGCCTGATCGACGGAGAGGAAGCATCCGTAGCCGAGGCCGAGGATGCCGGCGGCGACCATCGCGACACCGAAGCTCGGCACGAACGCGAGCATCAGGGCGGCGATCGCCTGCAGCGACGACGAAACGAAGACGAACGCCTTCCGGCGTCCGAGGCGGTCTGACAGCACGCCGGCGACCAGCGACGCGATGACGACGAAGATCAGGTAGACGAAGACGAGCGCGATCAGGCCGGTCTGAGCATCCTTCAGGTGAAGTCCGTACTGCAGGAACTGCAGAAGAAGTGCGGTGCCGAAGGCGTTGCCGAAGTTCGCGAGGATGCGGCTGAGCAGCGTCCAGCCGAAG
>JANYGT010000246.1 GCA_025362355.1 Lacisediminihabitans sp.
GTTCTTGTCGAGCTCGAGGATCTTCGCTTCGATCTCTTGGCCGAGGTACGGCGTGAGGTCGCGAACCCGGCGCAGCTCGATGAGCGATGCGGGCAGGAAGCCACGGAGTCCGATGTCGACGATGAGGCCACCCTTGACGACCTCGATCACCGAACCGGTGACGACGCCATCCGATTCCTTGATCTTCTCGACGTCTCCCCACGCACGCTCGTACTGAGCGCGCTTCTTGGAGAGGATGAGGCGACCCTCTTTGTCTTCCTTCTGGAGGACGAGAGCTTCGACGCTGTCGCCGACCTGAACGACCTCGGAGGGATCCACATCGTGCTTGATGGAGAGTTCGCGGGAGGGGATGACACCCTCCGTCTTGTAACCGACGTCGAGGAGGACCTCGTCACGATCGATTTTTACGACGGTGCCTTCGATGAGGTCTCCGTCGTTGAAAAACTTGAGAGTCTTTTCGACCGCGGCGAGAAAGTCTTCAGCAGATCCGATGTCATTGATGGCGACCTGCTTGGGTGCCTTGTCGGTCGTTACGATTGTCATGTAGTAGTTGCTCCAGGATGGACAGGGTTGAGGCCGGACGCGATGGTGCGTGAGTGGATGTTTCCGCGAACGGCATGCGGATAGACGTCACGAACGTGACAGTAAAGCTTAGCGTTTAGAAAAGTCCGGCGCCACCGCGATATGCGGCACCGACATGGCTGACGGGCAGGCGCGCGGAGCCGGCACCGAACAGTCTCTCCCGCAGTGTCCCGGGCTCATATCGCTCACGGTACAGCCCGCGTTTCTGCAGTTCTGGAATGACGAACTCGATGAAGTCCTCGACGGTGCCGGGGGTCAGGAACTGGCGGAGGTTGAAGCCGTCGATACCTGTGTCGCGCACCCAGCCTTCGATGGCATCCGCGACTTCTTCCCCGGTGCCGGCGACGAAGAACGGTCCTCGGTCGAAGCGGGTTACCTCGCGGAGCGCGTCGCCGACCGTCTCGCCCGGCGCGTATCGGCGCGAGGTCTCCGCCGCGTGGGAGTCGGACGGAAGGACGTCAGCGATCCGGGTCTCCAGAGGATACGCGGCGAGGTCGATGCCGCTGCCACCTCCGGCGTGCGCGAGGTAGCCCTCGGCACTCGCCATCCGCTCGAACTCCTCCGCCTTCCGATGAGCATCCTCGCGCGTTCGGCCGGCGATGATCACGGCACTTCCGAGGGTGCGGATCGATCCCGGCGGCCGGCCGAATCCTTCACCGCGGCGGTGGATGTCGTCGATCGTCGCGCGGAAATCCTCGAGCGAGGACCCGCCGATGAACACCGCCTCCGCGTGTTTCGCGGCGAACGCCCGACCCGTCGCCGAGCTGCCGGCCTGGTAGATCACGGGAGTGCGCTGCGGCGACGGCTCGGACAGGTGGGGTCCGGCGACGCGGAAGTAGGTGCCGTCGTGATCGATCCGTCTCACCTTCGACGGGTCGGTGTAGACGCCGCCGTCACGATCGCGAACGACGGCGTCGTCATCCCACGATCCCTCCCACAGCTTGTAGAGCACGTCGAGATACTCGTGCGCCCGGTCGTAGCGTTCCGCGTGCGAGAGCTCGTCGGCGAGGCCGAAGTTGCGCGCGGCGTTCGGAAGGTAGGAGGTGACAACGTTCCAGCCGAATCGCCCGTTCGTCAGGTGGTCGAGGGTGCTCGCCCGCCTGGCGAAGGCGAAGGGCGGTTCGTAGGTCGTGGAAAAGGTCGCGACGAATCCGAGGTGCTCGGTGACGGCCGCCATGGCGGGGATCAGCAGCAGCGGGTCGTTGTTCGGGATCTGCACCGCCTCGCGAAGCGCCGTCTCCGGGCCGTCGCGGTAGCCGTCGTAGGCGCCGATGACATCCGCAAGGAAGACGGCGTCGAAGAGGCCCTCCTCGAGCAGCTTCGCGTGCTCGGTCCAGAAGCCGAGTTCCGTATAGCGGTGCCGGGTGTTCTGCGGATGCTTCCACAGCCCGTGTGAGATGTGACCGACGGTGTTCATCTCGAAGAGGTTGAAGGAGAGTGTCATGCTTTTCGACGCTCGATCACGTCGCGAAGCGCGGTCTGGAGTTCCGGGAACTCGAACCGATAGCCTGCCGCGAGCAGGCGCTCCGGCACCACCCAGCGACTCTTCAGCACGAGCTCCGTCTCGGTGCGGATGACCGCCGACCCGATTTCGAGCATCCAGCGCGGGGCGGGGAGGCCGACGGGCATCCGCACGATCCGGCGCAGCATCGCCATGAGCGTTCGGCTGTCGGAAACTCCGGGCGCCGCGGCGTTGATCGGCCCGTCCAGTTCTGCGTGCGTGCGGAGGAAGCGGATGATGGCGAGCACGTCGGCGATATGTACCCAGCTGAAACGCTGCCGACCGTGCCGCGCGCGGAACACATGGAACGTGCCGGCGGCGCGGCGGGAGGCCGTCGAGAACCAGCGTCCGTCGAGTTGGGCGCCGCCGAGACCGAAGCGGGCGAGCCTGATCAGGGGAATCAACGCGCTTCCATCTCCGAGCACGATGGCCATGCGGAGCGCGATCCTCCGTGTCGACGGCAGATCGTCGGCGAAGAGCGCCTCCTCCCAGGCCCGAGCCACGGACACCGAGAATCCGGTGCCGATCTCCCCTGTCGATTCGGTCATGGGCTGGTCTTCGGCGTGCCGGTAGATCGTCGCCGTGGAGGAATTGATCCAGAGCGGCGGTGGATGCTCGCAGCCCATGATCGCCGCAGAGAGCTCGCGCGTCGTCTCGACCCGGGAGCGGATGATCTCCGCACGATTCGAGGGTGTGTACCGACAGTTGACACTCTTGCCGGCCAGATTGACGAGCAGGTCGGCGCCGTCGAGCACGCGGCCGATGGCCATCGGGTCGCCCCAGGTCGCGTCAGACCCGCGGCGGCCGATGGTGAACACCTCCGCACCCTCGGCGTGGAAGGCCGAGACGAGGAAGGCGCCGATGAATCCCGAGGCTCCGGCGATCACGATCCGGTCGGTCATCGGTGTTCCCCACGGGAGACGAGCGCATAGGTGAACGATCCCGAGTATTCGTAGAGACGCCCGAGCTGCGGTGAATCGACAGTGAGTGACACGTGCTGCAGTTGCGTGTCGTCATCGAATCGTTCCCGCAGGTGCACGACGGGAGTGATCGATCGCGGGATGGGAATGCTGAGGCGCCCGATCCGCACGAAGACCGACGTCGATTCGAGCGTGAGGTCGCCGTCGATGACGGATGCCGCGAGTCGGGCCGACACTCGACGCGCCATGCCGAGGTGGTCGACCAGTCCGTGTCGGTCGGCAGTGATGGCATCCGTCATCGTGCGATCACCGAGACGGAAGTGGAACGTGCGGCGCGCGAGCACCACCGGGTTGTCGTCGTGGTCGATCACCGGATAGTTCAGCACGGTGAACGGAACGGCGTGACCCCAACCCGGGAAGAGGATGCCGGCCCGCCCGAGCAGCGCGAGCGCCGGCCAGAGCCAGAGCCGGCGGGTGCCGACGACATCGAACACCCCGACCCCGACCCCGACCATTCCCGCCGGGATCTCACCGAAGTAGGTTCGCAGCCGCGGATGTAGCGACGCGAGCGGCTCGAGGAATCCTTCCCATGGCGACGGCACCTAGGACAGCAGCGCGGTGCGGAGCGTGTCGAGACCGACGCCGCCGATGTCGAGCGCCCGCTTGTGGAACGCCTTGATGTCGAAGTCAACTCCCTCGCGCCGCGCTGTCTCGTCGCGAAGCTGCTCCCAGATGCGCTGGCCGACCTTGTAGGCGGGCGCCTGCCCAGGCCAGCCGAGATACCGGTTGACCTCGAACCGCACGAAACCCTCGTTCATATTCACGTTGCGACCGAGGAATCCGAAGGCGTACTCCCCCGACCAGGTTCCCGAGCCGTCCGGAAGCGGCTTCTCGAGGTGCACCCCGATGTCGAGCGCGACGCGGGCGGCTCGCATCCGCTGTCCGTCGAGCATGCCGAGTCGGTCGGCAGGGTCGTCGAGGTAGCCGAGGCTCTCCATGAGGCGCTCGGCGTAGAGCGCCCAGCCCTCGCCGTGCCCGGAGACGAAGTTGTTGCGGCGCCACGTATTCAGCAGCGCCCGGTTATAGACGGCCTGGCCGAGCTGCAGGTGTTGACCGGGAACGCCCTCGTGATAGACGGTGGTGAGCTCCCGCCAGGTGTCGAACTCGGTGACGCCCTCGGGAACGCTCCACCACATCTGGCCGGGGCGGGAGAAATCCTCGCTCGGCGACGAGTAGTAGATTCCGCCCTCCTGGGTCGGCGCGATCATGCAGTCGACGCGACGCATCACCTCCGGGATCTCGAAGTTGTCGACGGACAACTCGGCGATCGCGCGATCGCTGGTCTGCTGCATCCACTTCTGGAGAGCGTCCGTTCCGTGCAGCTTGTGCTTTCCCTCCGCGTCGAGGAAGGCGATCGCCTCGGCGACCGTCGCTCCCGGCTTGATCTCCCTGGCGATCGACTCCTGCTCTGCCGACATGCGGGCTAGCTCCTCGAGGCCCCACTCATAGGTCTCGTCGAGGTCGACGGTCGCACCGATGAACCCGCGGGAGGCGAGTGCGTAGATCTCGCGGCCCACGGCATCCTTCTCGGGTGCGTGCGGTGCGAGCTCGTCGGCAAGGAAGTGCCGGAGCACGCCGTAGGCTGCGGCCGACTGCTCGGCTCCGGCCCTGAGCTCCGACTTGAGGGTCTCGGGGAGGTCGGCGTTCGCGCCCTCGGCGAGCTGGAAGAAGAATCCCGTCTCCGCGACGAGCTTGTCGGCCTGGATGATGACCTCGCGCACCTGACGGATGGCCGGGACCGTTCCGGAGGCGACGCCGGACCGAAGCGTCTCGATGTATCCGTCCATCGCCGCCGGGAGGGCGCGAAGGCGCTTCGCGACGTTCGCCCAATCCTCTTCGGATGACCGCGGAGTGAGGTCGAAGATGTCTCGCAGGTTCTGCGGCGCCGAGGCGATGACATTCAGGTCGCGCTTCTCGAATCCGGCCTCGTGGCGGTCGATCTCGAGCTGGAGCGTGCGGGCGAGGTCGAGCTTCGTGACGACGTCGACATCGTCGACGGCGGTCGCGGCCTCGATCTTCGCAAGCGCATCCTTTGCGGCGGCGTATGCCTTCTCGGCACCGGCCGGCGAATAGTCGGCGTACTCACCCTCGCGGCCGGGACGACCGAGGTATACCCGCAACTCGGGGTAGAGGTCGAGTTCGGTGTCGACCCATGCCTCGGCGACGGCGTCGACGGCTGTGGGAGAGCGGACGGGGGTGGCTTCAGCGGCATCGGTCATGCTTCGAGCCTAGAACCAATGCCACCCCGCGGTCGAAACCGAGACGGCTCTCTACTCTTTATCGAGATCGGTGTTGAGCAGCTCGGCGAGGGTGTCGAGCGCCTCGTCCGCGCCGTCCCCGTCGGCGGCGATCACGACATTCTCGCCGTGACCGATACCGAGCGAGAGCACACCGAGGATGCTTGCGGCGTTCACGGTCTTCCCGGCCGCGTTCGTCAGCGTGACCGGGAGCCCGGCCTTCGCGGCCGCCTGGCTGAAGAGCGAGGCCGGACGGGCGTGCAGACCGACGCTGGAGGCGACGGTGATGGTGCGTTCTGGCATGTGGTGCTCCTTGTTTGTGCCCTGGGTTCAGCGCCAGGGCTCGATGGTTACTTTGATCCCCTCGCCCCGCGCGACGATCTCGATGGCGTCGAGAATGTCGCCGAGAGGGAGACGGTGCGTGATGAGATCGGTGACCGGCACGCGGCCGGACGCGATCAGGTCGAGGGCCTGTCGGTTGTGGGCCGGGCTCGAACCATTCACGCCGACGATCATGAGTTCACGGTAATGCACGAGGTTCGAGTCGATGGTGATCGTCGGGTTGTCCTTCGGCAATCCACCGAACAGGCTGAGGCGGCCACGGCGAGCGAGCATCCGGAGTCCTTGCTCCTGGGCGGTGGATGATGCGGCGGCGGTGATGACGACATCCGCTCCCCGTCCGCCGGTCGCGTCGAGCACGGCCTGCACCGGATCCTGCGAGTCGGAGGCGATCGCGACATCCGGATGCACGAGCTCGGCTGCGATCTTCAGCCGCTCGGCGTTCAGGTCGATCAGGATGATCCGCACCGCCCCGCGGGCCCGCGCGAGCCGAACGTGGAGGCAGCCGATCGGCCCCGACCCGATGACGACGACGGTGTCGCCCTCACCGACTCCGGCCAGCTCTTGTCCGTTGAGCACGCACGCGAGCGGTTCGGCGAGTGAAGCCTCGGCGAACCCGAGGCCGGCCGGAATCCGGTTGAGGCCGTCGACCCGAAGGACCTCGCGTGGCACGATCATGAACTCCGCGAATCCGCCCGGGAACTGGTAACCGATGGAGAGCTGATTCTCGCAGACGGAGAAGTGCCCTGCCACGCACTCCCGGCAGGTCCCGTCGGGAATCGCTGCGATGACCTGCACGCGATCTCCGACGGACCAGCCGTCGACTCCCTCGCCGACGTCTACGATCTCGCCGGCGATCTCGTGTCCCATGACCTGTGGAGGGGTCATATTCGGATGTCCGGACCGCGAGATCTTGACATCGGTCCCACAGGTTGAACAGTTGCGAACCCTGATCTTCACCTCGCCGGCTGCGACCACCGGCTCGGCGATGTCTTCGAGTCGAATATCGCCCGGAGCATAGAACCTGGCGACCCTCACTCTTCGAGAATCCGTTTACGCACTGTCTTCCTCTTCCGGGGCGAGAAGCGCGTAGACCTCGTCCGACGTCGTCGCGGCGCGAAGTGCTGCCGCCTTCTCCGGCTCCATCAGCACCGTCGCGAGCTGCGACAGCAGCGCGATGTGGCCGTTGCCGCGGGCAGCGATACCGACGCAGACGACGACCTCGTTGCCGTCCCAGTCGATGCCGTCGGGAAAGCGCAGCACGACGAGGGCGTCGGTCTTGACCGCATCCTTGCCGGCAAGGGTGCCGTGCGGAATCGCGACACCCTCCCCCACGAAGGTCGAAATCGTGTTCTCACGCTCGATCATCGCGTCGATGTACGAGGCATCGATCGCTCCGGTGTCGAGGAGAGCCGCGCCGACCTTCCTGATCGCGTCGAACTTGTCGGTGGCCGTCTCGGTGAGACGGATCGACGTCGGAGCGATCAGGTCGGTCAGCGCGGGTGTTGCCTCATCAGCCATCGTCAGACCTCGAACGAGTCGCCGTTTTGGATGGCCTTGACGATCTTCGCGACGGCCGGGTCACCGAGGAACAACTGGAACGGCACGACCGGAACGTCGGGCACGGTGTGCCTCGCCCGGTCGGCCAGTCCAGCCTGGGTGAAGACCAGGTCGGCGTCGCTCGGAATCTGCGCGACGGCGGAGTGCTCCACCGTCACCCCGTTCTTCGCGAGTTGCTTCTTCAGCGAGCTGGCCAGCATCACGCTCGAGCCCATTCCCGCGTCGCACGCAACGATCAGCTTTTTGATGCTCGATCCGTCGATTGTTGCCATCAGTGACTCCTTGTTCGTGGTTTGCCGGTTACGCGGCGGGTGCCGTGGCCGGCTTGTTCTTGTTGCGTGCGCTCTGCTCACGGGCAGCCTCGAGATCAAGACCGCTCTGCTTGCCGTGCCCGAAGCCGAGCAGGATCGCGCCGATTATGAACGATACGCCGGCAGAGACGATGATCCCCAAGAGAATGGTCGGGAGATCGCCCGGCGACGCAACGAATATGTAGGCGATGATGCTGCCGGGCGACGCCGCGGATACCAGACCGTCATTGAAGATCGAGAACATCAGCACGCCAGAGGCACCACCGGCGATCGCGGCGATCACGAGGATCGGCTTCATGAGCACGTACGGGAAGTAGATCTCGTGGATGCCGCCGAGGAACTGCACGACGATGGCTGCGGGAACGGTCGCGCGGATGGCGAGCGGGCCGAACAGCATCATCGCGGTCAGGATTCCGAGGCCGGGGCCGGGGTTCGACTCGAGCATGAAGAGGATCGACTTGCCGGTGACCTTCGCCTGGGCAGCGCCGAGGGGAACGAGAACACCGTTGCCGATCGCGTTGTTGAGGAACAGGATCTTCGCCGGTTCGATGATGATCGAGGCGAGCGGCAGAAGGCGGGCGTTGACAAGGCTGTCGACGAATGCACCGAGAACCGTGGTGAGCCAGTAGACCACGGGACCGAGTCCGAACAGTCCGACCAGCGCCATGACGCCGCCGACGATGCCGGCGCTGAAGTTGTCGACGAGCATCTCGAAGCCGCCCTTGACCCGGCTTTCGAACAGTCGGTCGACGTACTTCATCACAAGCGCCGCAACCGGGCCGATGATCAGGGCACCGAGGAACTGCGGTCCGAGCGATTCCCAATGCTCGGGGGCCGGAACCTTGGCTGAGCCGAGGTGGAGGGCGAACGGGGTCATGATCACGCCCACCGTCGCGACGGCACCGACGACCGCGCCGCGCTGACCGTGCACGGTGCGTCCGCCCGTGTATCCGATGAGGATCGGGATGAGGAACACGATGATCGGGCCGACGATGGCGGACGCTTCCGTTGCAAAGGACGTCGAGTCCTTGGCTCCGATCGCTCCGGTCGCCCGCGCGATCCGGTTGACCCAACCATCGGGGATGAAGAGGGCGGTGACGAGCCCCCAGGCGATGAACGCACCGAGGTTCGGCATGATCATCCCGGCGAGGAATGCACCGCCTCTCTGCACGCGGGCGCGGACACCGGTACCGGTGGCCACGGGTGTGAAATCAGACATTTCAGGTACTCCTTTGTACTAACGAACTCGTACGGATGGGGTGAGGGATGGCATCAGGTGGCCACGAGTGGCCGATCCAGATCTGGCTGCCACACCAGCTGGACGTTCGAACGAGCGATGTCGCCCGGCCCGGGGACGGATGACCCCGGGAGACTGACGGCTGCGGCGCCCCAGGCGAGGGCCTCGAGCATCGCGGCACTCTCATCCGTCTCGTCGAGCGAGAAGCGGGAGAGGAATCCGGCGAGAAAGCAGTCACCGGCTCCGACCGTGCTGCGCTGTGCCGTGACGATGGATGCGCCGACGATGACGCCGTGCTCGCTGACGAGGACTGCGCCGTCGGCACCGAGGCTGACGAGCACCCGTTCGACCCCGCGACTGCGCAACTGCTCGCCGGCGGCGATCACCTCGGCGATCGAGTCGACCGGATGTCCGACGACCTCGGCGAGTTCACTGCGGTTCGGTTTCACGAGGCGCGGGTGCGCTGCGACCGAGGCGAGCAATGCGTCACCGCTCGTGTCGATGGCGAGACTCGCCCCGATTGCCGCGACGCTGTCGAGCAGGGTGACGAACTGGTCGGTCGTCATCTCCGGCGGGATGCTGCCCGAGACGACGACCCAGTCCGAGGCCGTGACGGCGCCCGCAAGCACCTCGGTGAGCACGGAGAGATCGGCGGTGGAGAGCGGTGACCCTGGCTCGTTGAGTTTGGTGATCACGCCGTCGGGCTCCGCGACGGTCAGGTTGGATCGGGTGCGTCCGCTCACGGGAACATAGCGGGCCGCGACACCGGCCGTCTCGAGCAGCGCGCTCAACTCGGCACCCTCCGCTCCCCCGACGGGAAGCACCGCGATGCTCGGCGTGCCGTTGAGGGCGAGGGCGCGCGTGACATTGACGCCCTTGCCTCCCGGCTCGACGACCGGCTCGCTCGTGCGGAGCACCGCTCCGCGCACCAGGGCGTCCACCTCGACGGTTCGATCGAGGCTCGGGTTGAGGGTCACGGTCACGATCACACGATCACCATCCTCGGGCCGGCGTTCTCGACGTCTTCCGCGAGTTCGACATCCAGTTCGAGATCGGTGATCACCGTGTCGACGAGGCTGAGCGGCGCGACCATCGCGAATTCCTCGCGTCCGAACTTGGTGTGGTCGGCGAGCACGACGACGCGGCGGGAGGCGGCGACGATCGCGCGCTTCACGCTGGCCTCGGCGACATCCGCGGTGGTGAGTCCGCGCTCGACGCTGATGCCGTTGGTGCCCATGAAGGCGACATCGACGAAGAGCTCTGCGATCTGGGCCTTCGTCCATTCGCCGACGGCGGCGAGGGTGCGTGGCCGCACCACTCCGCCGAGGAGGTGCAGGCTGATGTTCGGACGGGAACTGAGTACGTGGGCCACCGGGATCGAGTGGGTCACGACAGTCAGTTCGCGATCGAGCGGCAGCAGTTCGGCCAGTCGAACCGTGGTGGTGCCCGCGTCGAGGATGATCGATCCGCCGTCCGGAAGCTCGTCGAGGGCTGCGCGCGCGATGCGGTCTTTCTGACTGGATGCGCGACCCTCGCGATCGGCGATCCCCGGCTCGCTGCCGAGGCGCTCCACCGGAATCGCGCCGCCGTGCACGCGTCGGATGACCCCCCGACGTTCGAGAGCGGTCAGGTCACGTCGGACGGTTTCCGGGGTGACGGCGAGATCCCTCGCGAGGCCTGCTACCTCGACGCGTCCATTGGTACGCGCAGTCTCGAGGATCTGCTGGTGCCGCTCCGGAGCGTACATTCGACCTCATCGTCTCGGACAGGAAACAACACTTGAAATGTTGTTCTGGGCTTATATAAGTCCGTTTCGATCCGTTTGTCAACTCACGGCAGATTCACGGCGAGTCGAGACAGCATCGACGATCAGTGCGCGGCGGCATCCCAGTTCGGACCGGTGCCCACCTGAACGGTCAGCGGCACTTTCAGATGCGCGGCGTTGCCCATGCGATCGGTGACGACCTCGGTGAGGATCTCCAGTTCGCCCTCGGCAACCTCGAAGACCAACTCGTCGTGCACCTGCAGCAGCAGCTGCGAACGGAGCCCCTTCTCATGGATGTCGCTCGCGACCCCGAGCATCGCGATCTTCAGGATGTCGGCCGCCGACCCCTGGATCGGCGCGTTGAGCGCCTGCCGCTCGGCGTTCTCGCGAAGCACCCTGTTGGTGGAGGTGAGGTCACCGAACGGACGCCTCCGGCCGAAGATCGTCTCGGTGTAGCCGTCTTCCCGCGCCTGCTCGACGACGCTCCGCAGGTAGTCCCGCACGGCGCCGAACCGGGCGAAGTAATCGGTCATCAACTGCTTGGCCTCACCGGTGTCGATACGCAGCTGCTTCGAGAGCCCGAAGGCGCTGAGGCCGTAGGCGAGCCCGTACGACATCGCCTTGACCTTGTTGCGCATGGCGGGGCTGACATCCGCCGGATCGACCGAGAAGATCCGGGCGCCCACGAACCGGTGGAGGTCTTCGCCGGAATTGAACGCCTCGATCAGACCCGCGTCGCCGGACAGATGCGCCATGATCCGCATCTCGATCTGTGAGTAGTCGGCCGTCAGCAGGGTCGTGAAGCCCTCGCCGCTCGTGAATGCGGTGCGGATCTCGCGGCCCACCTCCGTTCGCACCGGGATGTTCTGCAGGTTCGGCTCGGTGGACGAGATGCGCCCGGTGCTCGTACCGGTCTGGTCGTACCGGGTGTGGATGCGGTGATCCGGCCCGATGCCGCGCTCGAGGGTCTCGATGATCTGCTTGAGCTTCGTCGCGTCACGATGCTGCAGGAGCAGGTCGAGGAATGGATGCGGATTCTGCGCCTGCAGGTCGGCGAGCGACGCCGCATCCGTCGAGTATCCGGTCTTGTTCGACCGGGTCTTCGGCATCTGCAGGTCGTCGAAGAGCACCTGCTGGAGCTGTTTCGGTGATCCGAGGTTCACCTCGCGCCCGATCTCGGCGTAGGCGCGCGACGCGAGGTCGTTCGCCGTGACGGTCAGCTCGCCGTTGAGGCGCTCGAGGAGGGCCGCGTCCACGGTGATCCCGGTGGATTCCATGCCCGAGACGACCGGCACGAGCGGGAGTTCGATGTCGGCAAGCACCGATTTCGAGCCGTCGTCGAGACGCTCTGCGAGGTATTCGGCCACCCGGAGCACGTACCAGGCCTCGGTCGCCGGACTGACCGCCTCGGTCTCGGGAACGAGCTGGTTCGGGTCTGGCTCGGCGAGGTGTTCACCGAGATGCGTATAGACCTGCGCCGCGAGATTCTGGTCATGACCGCCCGGCTTCAGCAGCCATGCCGCGAGCGTCGTGTCGAAGGTGACCCCGCCGAGGGCGAGGTCCGCCCGCTGAAGCGCCTTGATCATCGGTTTGTAGTCGAAGACGTGCTTCGGCGAGTCGCCGGCGAGCCAGAGGGCGAGTGCGTCATAGTCGGGACGCCCGGCGGCCCACGGAACGTAGGCGCTGTCATCCGCCGAGGCGATGCCGAATCCGGTGAGGCCGTCCGGTCCGAGCTCGAGGCGAAGGCCGAGCGGTCGTGTGCCCTTCGCCGACACGGTGGTGAGCCAGTGCCCGAGCTCCTCGTCGATGAGCACCCGCACGCCGGGGACGTCGGACTGCGGCTCGGCGGAGCCCTCCCCCGACACGGCCGTCGAGACGGCATCCCCCGCCGCGGCCGCGATCTTGAGCACCCGGTCGAGCAGCGTACGGAACTGCAGGCGGTCGAAGACCTCGCGCACCTTCGCCTCGTCGATCGGGCGACGCTCGAGGTCGGCTGGCGCGACAGGCAGGGCGATATCCGTCAGAAGATGGTTGAGCCGGCGGTTGCGGATCGCGTTGTCTTTCTGCTCCCGCAGTTTCTCGCCGACGACCCCCTTGATCTCGTCGGCGTGGGCGAGCACCTCGTCGAGGCTCCCGTACTGCACGATCCACTTGACCGCGGTCTTCTCCCCGACCTTGTCGATGCCGATCAGATTGTCGCTGGTCTCGCCGACGAGGGCTGCGACATCCGGATACTGGTGCGGCTCGATGCCGTACCGCTCGAACACGGCGTCGCGGTCGTAGCGCTTCAACTCGGAGACTCCGCGGGCGTTCGGGTAGAGAAGGGTCACATCGTCGTTGACCATCTGGATCGCGTCGCGGTCGCCGGACACCACGAGAACGCGGAAGCCCTGCTCCGATCCCTGGGAGGCGAGCGTCGCGAGGATGTCGTCGGCCTCGTAGTCCTCCTTCGTCACGGTGGCGATCCCCATGGCGTGCAGCGCCTCCTCGAGCAGCGGGATCTGCCCGACGAACTCGACCGGGGTCTCGCCCCTCGTTCCCTTGTATGCCGGATATTCGCGTGTGCGGAAGGAATAGCGCGAGATGTCGAACGCGACCGCGAGGTGCGTCGGCTTCTCGTTCGCCAGCAGGTTCAGCAGCATCGCGATGAAGCCGTGAATCGCGTTGGTGTGCTGCCCCTCACGGTTCTGGAAGCTGTCGACCGGCAGTGCGTAGAACGCCCGGAAGGCCAGCGAGTGACCGTCGATTATCAGAAGGGTAGGCTTTTCGTTGTCCGGCACGGAGCCAGCCTAACCGTGGCCGACGACACGCAGACATCCCCGAGAAAGACCCCGATGACCATATTTCCCGCCGACACGGACCCGCGCCTCGTCGAGATTCTCACGGCATCCCGAGGAGGCGGTCTCGCCGAGAAGATGGGTATCGACTTCCTCGAGTTGTCGGCGGAGCACTCGGTTGCGACGATGCCGGTCGAGGGCAATACGCAGGTCACCGGCATCCTCCACGGCGGAGCGCATGTCGTGCTCGGCGAGTCGCTCGGATCGGCGTCGGCCGCTCTCCACGCCGGCATCGGGCACTACGTCGTCGGCATCGAGATCAACGCATCGCACAGCCGATCGGCCGACAGCGGCATCGTCACGGCGACCTGCACAGCGCTCGTGCTCGGGCGCACTTTGGCCACACACGAGATCGTGATCCGGGATGTCGAGGGTCGTCGACTGTCGACGGTTCGGATGACGAACCTCATCCGCGAGACCCGCTGAGCGAGCCTGACGAGTTCTGGTCCGCTACTTCTTGGCGCTGAGCTGCTCGATGATCGCCTGGGCGACGTCGTGCATGGTGAGCCGGCGGTCCATGGACGCCTTCTGGATCCAGCGGAAGGCCTCGGGCTCGGTGAGGCCCATCTTCTCGTTGAGCAGGCCCTTTGCACGGTCGACCAGCTTGCGGGTCTCAAAACGCTCGACGAGATCGCTGACCTCCGCCTCGAGGGTGATGATCTGGGCATAGCGGGCCAGTGCGATCTCGATCGCCGGAAGCAGGTCGTTCGGGGTGAACGGCTTGACGACGTAGGCGAGGGCGCCGGCCTCGGTCGCGCGCTCGACCAGTTCTTTCTGGCTGAAGGCGGTCAGCAGGACGACGGGGGCGATGTGGTTCTTGGTGAGGCGCTCGGCGGCGGAGATTCCGTCGAGGAGCGGCATCTTGACATCCATGATGACGAGGTCGGGGCGGAGTTCTGTTGCCAAAGCCACGGCGGTCTCGCCATCGCCGGCCTCGCCGACGACCTCGAAACCAGCGTCTCTCAGGGTCTCGACGATGTCGAGGCGGATGAGGGACTCGTCCTCGGCCACGACGACGCGGCGAGGGGTCTGAGGAGCTGTTTCTTGGTCTGGCACGCGCTAAAGCCTACGGTATTCTGAACGACGTTGACGTGCGCCGGATTGGCGGAATGGTAGACGCGGAGCACTCAAAATGCTTTGCTCGAAAGGGCGTGCGGGTTCGAGTCCCGCATCCGGCACGATCGACTTTCCCCGTGGATGATCCGGATGCGCGGTCGCCGGAGCCGGCCGCGCGACCGCACACTCGGGTCAGCGGGCGTCCGGCCGCCGATTGGGTTGCGGCTTCTGGCGCGAGAGCTCCCCGCCGAGGCGTCCGCCGAACGGCCGTCCATGGTCGGCGAACTCCTCGCGGAAGTACCCCATCCGCCACGGTCCCAGCTCGATGCGAGCGCCGGTGCGCAGGATCTGGCCGCCGTCCCTGCGGCCGAACCCCTCATCCGTTCGGGTATTGCCGGCGGCATCCCCGTGGGCGAAGAACACGTACTCGTCGTTGGCATCGTGGCGGATCTCGGCGTGCACCTCATCGAGTCCGTCCAGTCGCAGGTCGCAGTCACTACCTGTTCCGATCCTCGTCACTCCGGGCAGGAGGTCGAACTCCCGAGGGGGCTTGCCATCCCAGTTTTCGGAGCCGACGACGAAGATCAGGCGCGGCCGCCCCGAACCGGGAATGTAATGGGTGGTCGAAACACGCCGCCGAACCCGCCGGCTGACCGTCGGCACGAGGGGAAAGGGCGTCGACGGCGGAACCGTGAGCGTCGGCTCTTTCGACCGGGTGCGCAACAGCGGCGCGATCGCCGCCGCAGTGCCAAGCCGGATGTGCGGCGAGCCGGTGACCACCCGCTGCACGAGCGGAGAGTTGACGTCGCCGATACTCGCGATCGTGCCGGCCGGACCGGTGACGGTGACCGACAGACCGAGGGCGGCGATCTCATCCGCGATCCCCCGGATGCTCTGGAGCTTGACCGATCGGCCGGAAACGAGAAGCTCCGGATGACTCGCGAAGATCTGCACCTCAGTACCGCTTGCGGTGATCGTGCCCTCGAGGACGTCCGCCTCGCCCGGTTCCGTCAGCGAGAAGGTCAGGTCGATGTCGAGCCGCGTGGTGACGGCCACGTCAGGCGCGGTGCGGGTCGGAGCCGGCGGCCTGATCGTCGCTCGTCGTCACCCGGAGAGTGCCGTTCAGCTTCCAGGTGGCGCGCGGTGCGTCCGGTCCGATATCCCGGGGAACCTCGACGGTCATGTCGATGAAGTTGTAATTGACAGCGGCGCCGCGACCGGTGAGGTACGACCACATCTCGCGGCCGAGGTCGGTCCAGTCGCTGATGTCACGCCCCTCCGGGCCGCTGCTGCTGTCGAAGAGTTCAGTTGAATCAGTCATCAGAATTCCCTCTGCATACAACCGACAGCGCGGTGCCTGGACGGCACCGCATCATCCGGTTTGACAGCCGACGCTGGCGCGCCAACCGATAGCTCGCACGGTACTCACCTTCCGGCCCGCGATAAACCCCCCGCGAGGAAATTAGCGAGGGTCGATACTGAACTCGGAGATCGAGCCGCGAAGTCGAGGCCAGGCAGTGCGGATGTCGCGTGTAGCATCTCCCTCCGATGGAGTCGATCCGCCCGATTCGAAGGAGATCACATGACTGACAGCACGGGCACCGATCCGCTTCCCGAAGCAGGGTGGTATCCGGACACTCCTCGAACCACTCGCCTTCGGTGGTGGGACGGGCGGCAGTGGACGGAGCACTTCAGCGATTCAGTGGTGTCTCAGGCGTCTGTGGCCACGGCGTATTCGGTGGCCGCGCCGGCGCGCAACACGGTGCCGGCGACCACTCCGCTCGGCACCGTATTCATCTGGATCATCGTTCTGCTGCCGCTGGTGACGCTCGCTCAGTACTTGACGGTCGATTTCCGACAGCTGGGTATCGACGCGATGCGCAATGCCGGGACTTCGGGCGCCTCCCTGGCGATCTACTCGAATCCGGCGTACCTGGTCACCCAGTTGGTCGGCCTCGTCGTCTACGGTCTCGGCGTGGTTCTCGCCTACTTCGACTGGCGCACGCTGAAGCTCCGGGGTGTTGAGCGCCCCTTCTTCTGGGCGTGGCAATTCCTCTCCCCGGTCTACGTCATCGGACGATCCGTCGTTGTTCACCGTCGCGCGGGGAGGGGACTCGCTCCACTGTGGGTCTACATCGGGGTGGTGGTCGTCGGCTTCGTGGTCGGAGGGATCATCTTCAGCCAGATGTTGTCCGCGATGATGCAGAATCTGCCGGGCCTGTCGCCGAACGCCTGACACGCCCCGCGCGCCCTCAGCGCCCCGCGCCCTGAGCGAGATGGCGAGGGACCCCCTAACGCGGCGAGGGACCCCCGCGGGAGGGGGTCCCTCGTGCCATAGCTGGAGCTATGGCGAAGTGTTCGGAACGGGCTAGTCGGCGGCGTAGGCCGGAGCGACCGCGTTGTGCGCGTCGCCCATCCGATGCACCCGCATGTCGTTCGTTCCGCCGGAGATCCCGGGAGGGGAACCGGCGATGACCACGACCTTCTCGCCGACGACCGCGCGGGCGTTGCCGAGCAGGATGTCGTCGACCTGACCGAACAGTTCGTCGGTGTGGGTCTTGCGCTCGACGCGGTAGGTCTCCGTCCCCCACACCCACGCGAGACGATTGCGGATGCTCTCCTCCGGCGTGAAGGCGATGATCGGAATGCGGTGGCGAAGCCTCGACATGCGCCGGACGGAGTCACCCGACTCGGTGAACACGCAGAGGTATTTGGCCCCGACGAAGTCGGCCACCTCGGCCGCGGCGAGGGTGATCGCCCCGCCCTGCGTTCGCGGCTTCGTGCCGAGGGCGGCGATCCGCTCGAGGCCGTGCTCCTCGGTCGAGGTGATGATGCGCGCCATCGTCTGCACGGTGATCACCGGGAACTCGCCGACGCTGGTCTCGCCGGAGAGCATGACGGCGTCCGCTCCGTCGAGGACGGCGTTGGCGACATCCGAGGTCTCCGCACGTGTCGGGATCGGGCTCGAGATCATGGATTCAAGCATCTGGGTCGCGACGATGACGGGCTTCGCCATGCGACGGGACAGTTCAACCGCGTGCTTCTGCACGATCGGCACCGCCTCGAGGGGCATCTCGACTCCGAGGTCGCCGCGGGCGACCATGATGCCGTCGAAC
>JANYGT010000219.1 GCA_025362355.1 Lacisediminihabitans sp.
ATGGGTGACTGGCCGAACGACGGAAAACTGTCGGCCCTCAACATCCGCCGGGCACTGGATGCTTCGCTCTCCCGCCTGCAGACCGACTACATCGACGTCTACCAGTTTCATCACGTCGACCGGGCGACCCCCTGGGACGAGATCTGGCAGGCCATGGAGACCGCCGTCGCGCAGGGCAAGATCCTTTATGCCGGAAGCAGCAACTTCGCCGGCTGGCACATCGCGACGGCCCAGGCCGAGGCTCGCCGCCGCAACTTCACCGGGCTGGTGAGCGAGCAGTCGATCTACAACCTGCTCACGCGTGACATCGAGCTCGAGGTGATCCCGGCCGCCGTCGAGAACGGGCTCGGAATCATCCCGTGGTCGCCGCTTCAGGGCGGACTGCTCGGGGGCGTCATCCAAAAGACGGGTGAGGGAAAGCGTCGCCTCGAGGGGCGCGCAGCCGAGGCGCTCGAGGCACATCGGGAGGCACTCACCGGCTACGAGGAGTTCGCGTCGCAGCTCGGTCACGAGCCCGGGGATGTCGCTCTCGCCTGGCTGCTGCACCAGCCAGCGGTGACCGCGCCGATCATCGGACCGCGCACACAGGAGCAGCTGGATGCCGCGGTGCGCGCCCTCGACGTGACGCTCGACGCTGCGGCGCTCGCGCGTCTCGACGAGCTGTTCCCCGGTCACAAGACCGCGCCGGAGGACTACGCCTGGTAGACCTGCGGTGAGACTCGTGAGTTACATGAAATGGCGGTTGTAAACGCCAAAACATGCAACTCACGAGATCGCGGGTAGCGTGCCCCCTCCGGAGACGCGGCAGGATAGAAGGATGCTCATCCGCCCGTTTCGCGAAGAAGACACCGACGCCGTGGTCGCCCTCTGGACCGACTGCCAGCTCGTCCGCCCGTGGAACGATCCGCGCTCGGACATCGCGCGCAAACTGACCGAGCAGCCCGAGCTGTTCCTTGTCGGGGTGACGGACCAACGGGCGACGGAACCCTCCCGCATCGTCGGCACCGCGATGGCCGGCTATGACGGGCATCGCGGCTGGGTGCATTATCTCGCGGTGGATCCGACACTGCATCGCACCGGTCTCGGACGCCAGCTGATGGCCGAGGTCGAGCGGCTCCTGGTGGATCGCGGATGCCCCAAGCTCAACCTCCAGGTACGTTCCGACAATCTGCAGGTTCTGGCCTTCTATCGCGGCCTCGGCTACGGCGAAGACCAGGTCGTGAGCCTCGGAAAGCGGCTGATCCTCAACGAGAGCTGAGTCGAGACCCCGCCCTGAAGAGAGAGACACCTCAGGCCAGCGAGAGCAGCCCCGCGGCGACCAGCGCGACCACCAGTCCCGCCCACTGCACCACCGCGATCCGCTCCCTCAGCACGATCGCGGCGAGCACGATCGTGCCGGCCGGAGCGAGCGCGTTCAGCACCGAGACGACGGAGAGGTCGCCGCTGCGGAGCGCGAGCAGGAAGAGGAAGGCGGCCAGCGCATCCGTCACGCCGCAGGCGAGCGCGAAGAGGACGGCACCGCGCGGGGCCGGCGGGAACGGTCGACGAAGGCGCTGGCCGAGCAGGATGCCCCCCATCACGATCGCCGTGACGAGGAACGTCACGACGAGGGGCGCCGGTCCGCTGTCAGACGGGGTGAGGTCGATGAACACGAGGTACGCGCCGACCGCGAGGCCGGCCCCGATCGCCATCAGGATCCCCCGCGCCGACGGACGAACGACCCTGGTCCCCGGAACGAAGCAGATCAGGATGACGGCGACGAGCCCCACGACGAGTCCCGTGTAGCCGGCCGTGCTGAGGCGCTCGCCGCGGGCGAAGCCGATCGAGATCGGAACGACGGCGGCGACGAGCGCCATGATCGGCGAGAGGATGCTCATGGGGCCGATCGCGAGGCATCCGTACAACAGTACGAGCGCGAGCGATCCGGCCACACCGGCGAGGGACCCGTACAGCAGCACGGAACCGGACCAGCGCATCGGAAGGATCAGCCCCGCGATCACGAGCAGAACGAGGCCCGTGACCGAATTGAGCGCCGTGACGCGGATGGCGCTCATGCCCCGTGCGCCCATGCCGCCGAAGAAGTCGCTCGCGCCGTAGATCACGGCCCCGACCAACCCGAGAAGCGCGGTGATCACGATGCGACCAACCCGGGACGGGCAGTGATCACGCCGGCACCTGCGCGACCGACAGCAGGGCGGCGGCGACAAGCGCGAGCACGAGTCCGACGATCTGCACCGGCGCGATCCGCTCCCTCAGCACGATGGCGGCGAGCACGATCGTGCCGGCCGGGTAGAGCGCCGTCAGCACCGACTGGATGGTCAGCTCACCGAGACGCAGGCCGAGCAGCAGGAGGGCGTTGGCGGACGCATCCACGAGTCCGCAGGCGATTGCGAGCACCAGCCCGGTGCGCCATCCTCTGCTGTCACGAGCACCGGGCCGTCGGTGGGCCACCAGCGCGAGTATGCCGACCGCCGCGAACATGATCGTCGTGTTGACCGCTCGATTCGCGATGAGCGGCACCACCCCGGAGTCGTTCGGGGTCAGGTCGATCACGATCAGGAAGACGCCGATCAGGGCCCCGGATGCGACGGCCATGGCCAGCGCTCGAAGTGACGGTCGCACCGCACCCTTCTCCGGCACGAATCCGACGAGCACCACGGCGATGAGCGCGATGCCGAGGGCGACATACCCAATCGGCGCGAGACGCTCTCCCCGGATGACCCCGGCGACCATCGGAACGAGTGCCGACACGATCGCCGTGAGGGGCGAGAGGATGCTCATCGGCCCGATCGCGAGGCAGGCGTAGAGCAGCATGAGCGCAACGGAGCCGGCCACCCCGGAGAGGGCGCCGAGAAGCACCGCCTTCGCCGACCAGACCCCACCGATGACGAGGTAGGCAGCCAGCAGCAGCACCAGCCCGGACGCGCCGGAGATCGCGGTCACCCGCACGGCGCTGATCCGCTTCGATGCGAGGCCCCCGACGAAGTCGGACGTGCCGTAGACGAGCGCGCCCGCGAGGCCGATCACGACAGCGAGCATTGGGGGCCAATCGAAGAGGGACGACCCTCCACGGTAGCGGTTCTCGGAATGTGCCCTTTTATGATTGACCGGTGGAGTACGAATATCACCGTCTCGCGAGATCCGTTCCGGGCTACCGCTGGTGGACGCCCCTCATCACAGCACTTCTCGCGATCGCCTTCTTCATCGTGCTCACGGTCGTGCTCGTCGTCATCTTCGTCATCATCGCCCTGACGGTGCCGAGCACGCAGAAACCGCTGCTGAACCTCCTGCAGACGAGCGTCATCGACAACGGGTCGCCGGTCATCCTGGCCGCCTCGCTCGCGTCCGTCGCCATCCTGCTCCCGTCGATCTGGTTCGCGCGGCTCATCACCGGACCGCGCCCGACCGGGCTGCTCTCGTCCGTCGCCGGGCGTCTCCGCTGGAAGTGGATGTCGCGCCTCCTCCTCCCCGCCCTCGGCGTCTATCTGCTCTCCACCGTCTTCTCACTCGTCCTGCAGCCCCTCATCGCGGGGCAACCTGTGCCGTCCGGAAGGGTGACCGCGACCACCTGGGCCGTGGTGATCGTCGCGGTGCTGCTCGTTCCGCTGCAGGCGACGGCGGAGGAGTTCGTCTTCCGCGGCTATCTCATGCAGAGCGTCGGGGGGTGGTTGCGGCATCCACTCTTCGCGATCCTCATCCCGATCCCGTTCTTCACCTTCGGCCATGCCTACGATGTCTGGGGGATGCTCGACGTGTCGGTGTTCGCCATCGCGGCGACCTGGCTGACCTGGCGCACCGGCGGGCTCGAGGCATCCATCGCCGCCCACGTCGTCAACAACACCGTCATCTTCGTGATCGGCGCCTTCGGACTCGTCGATGTGAACTCGAAGACCGGTGATTACACCGAGGTGCTGGTGTCGATCGTGACCCTCGCGGTGTACGCATTCCTGGTGCTGCGGGCGGCGAAGCGGTTCGGGCTGGTGCGCACGCGAACGGTGGAGTCGGCGCCCGCACCGGTCTCCACAGATCTGTCGTCGGAGCCTCGCCTGTCAGACCCCGCGAATAGAATTACCGAGTGAGCCCTCGCGTTGAAGAAGAGATCCCGTGGGACCTGACCCCACCCGACGACTTCGACGCACCACCGCCCCCGGTCGAGCGTGAGGTCGTGTCGGTCGCAGCGGTCGTCGCGTCCCCGTCGCGCTATTCGACGGCGACGGATGCCCTGCACACCGTCTTCGGCTACGACGCGTTCCGCGGCAACCAGGCCGACATCATCCAACACGTCGTCGCGGGCGGTGACGCCCTGGTGTTGATGCCGACCGGTGGTGGAAAGTCGCTCTGCTACCAGATTCCCGCGCTCGTCCGCGAGGGGACGGGCGTCGTCATCTCCCCGCTCATCGCACTCATGCAAGACCAGGTCGATGCGCTTTCGGCGGTCGGAGTGCGCGCCGCATTCCTCAATTCGACCCAGGATTCGGGGGAGCGAACGCGTGTCGAGCGAGCGTTCCTCGAGGGCGAGCTCGACCTGCTCTACCTCGCGCCCGAGCGGCTGCGGGTGTCGAGCACGGCAGAGCTGCTCGATCGCGGCCGCATCTCGCTGTTCGCCATCGACGAGGCTCATTGCGTGTCGCAGTGGGGGCACGACTTCCGGCCCGACTACCTGC
>JANYGT010000222.1 GCA_025362355.1 Lacisediminihabitans sp.
GCATGTTCGGCGGCGGTGGCTTCGGCCGGACGTCGGGCGGTTTCGGCGGCCCGTCGGGCCCGACCCGCGGGCGAGACCTCTCCGCGACCACGACGCTCGACTTCCTCACCGCGATCCGCGGCGAGACCATCAAGCTGCAGCCGGACAACGGCCGCACCATGAGCGTCAAGATTCCAGCCGGTGTGAGTGACGGGCAGAAGATCCGCCTCAAGGGCAAGGGCGAGCCGAGCCCGGATGGGGGCACCGCCGGCGACCTGACGCTCACGATCACCGTGCGCAAGCATCCGGTGTTCGAGCGTGACGGCCTGAACCTCCGGGTCGACGTGCCGGTGACGTTCACGGAGGCGACCCTCGGGGCGACCATCGAGGTTCCGACCCTCGGCGGCGAGCCGGTGAAGCTCAAGGTGGCCGCGGGCACACCCTCCGGGCGCGTTCTGCGCGTCAAGGGAAGGGGAGTGACCACCGCGAAAGGCTCCGGCGACCTGCTCGCCACCATCGAGGTCGCCGTGCCGGCCCATCTCAGCCCGGAAGCGCGCGAGGCCCTCGAGGCATTCTCGAAACTGCAGCCGGCCGAGAACCCGCGCATCGAACTGCTGTCACGCGCGAAGACGGACTGACCGTGGATGCCACCGATCCCATCTTCGCGATCGCGATCGCGGCGGAACTCGCCGGCATGCATCCGCAGACCCTTCGCCAGTACGACCGGCTCGAGTTGGTCACACCGCAGCGCACCGCCGGGCAGTCACGGCGCTACTCGATGCGCGACGTCGTTCAACTGCGGGAGATCGCGCGACTGGGAGCCGAGGGTGTGAGTCTCGAGGGCATCCGTCGCATCCTCCAGCTCGAGAACCAGGTCGCGGAACTGTCGGACCGTGTGCGCGAACTCGAGCACGCGCTCGCCGAAGAGCTGCTCAATCGCCCGGGTCGGCGGGTCTTCGCCGCGGGTTCGAAGGGCGATGTCGTCTCCCTCAGCTCAGGAACGCGCGTCAAACGCAACACCCAACTGGTGGTCTGGCGACCGCTCGGCCGAGAGTGACGAATCCGCGAGTGAAGAATCCGAAAGTGACGAGTTCACGATGACCTATCAACCGCCGCCCGGGCCCGGCTACGCTGCTCCGCCCTACACTCCCCGAGCCGTGCGACCGCCGCTGACCGCTCGGGCGAAACGGGGAGCCGCCCTCGGCGGGGCGATCGGATTTCCGCTGCTCACTCTCGGGTACGCGCTGGTCGCGATCCCCGTCGCCCTCGCTGTGATCATCGCGTTCTTCGCGCTGATCGTCCGCACGGCAAGCGGATCGGCCTCCTCCCCGAACGCGGGATTCGAGCAGTTCATCTCCGGGATCGATCTCACGCGGTGGATCGTGCCCATTGTGGTCAGCGCGCTGGTCGGAATCGTGCTGATGATCGCATCCATCATGCTGAGCGGCCGTGTGCTGCGAGCCCACGACGTTCGACGGCCCTGGGCTGTCACCTGGGCCGGGGCGGGCATCGCGGTCGTCGGCACATCGGTGGTCTCCAGCATCCTCAGTTCGTTCTCGGGTGTCGTCTTCGGCGGATTGTCCGGCACTTCGCACTCCGGTGACTCGGGCTCGCTCCCGTCTTTCGAACCGGGAATCATCGTCGCCCTGATCGTCGGGGTCGTCGTCGCCCTCGCCGTCAACGCGGTCATCGGCTGGCTCAGCTGGTGGTGGATGGCGCACGCGATGCGACCCGCAACTGTCGTCGCGCCCGGCCCGGGATCCCCTCCGCCGGTGCCCGGTGCCTGACTTCTCCCTCGACCGCCTCCGCCGCCGGCCCGACGTCGAGGCCCCGAACCTGTTCGCGGTCGACGCGAGCGATCGGCTGATCCTCGACGAGGCATCCGTTGCCATCGGCGCCGCACCGCCCGGTACCGTCGTCGTCATCAACGACCATTACGGAGCGCTCGCGATCGGGGCCTCGGCCGGCCTCGGGGCGACGGGCGTGCGGGTGTTCCAGGATGCCCTCGTCGGCGAAGCGGCCCTCGCCGCCAACGCGCGCGGAGTAACGACCGAAGTGCAGAGCCTCCCACTCGGGCGGGAGTTGCTCTCCGGGGCGACCGTCGTGCTGCTGCAGGTGCCGCGCTCGCTCGCCGAGCTCGATGAGATCGTCGGGGAGATCGCCCGCTTCGCCGACCCCTCGGTCGTCGTCTACGCCGGCGGGCGCATCAAGCACCTCTCGCTCACCATGAACGCCGTGCTCACCAGACACTTCGGGCGACTGGATGTCTCGCTCGCGCGCCAGAAGTCGCGCGTGCTGATCGCCCGCGAGCCGCTCACCACGGAATCCGGCTACCCCCTCCGCGAGTTCAATGACGAGCTCGGGTTGTGGGTGTGTGCGCACGGAGCCGTCTTCGCCGGCGCGAAGCTCGACCTCGGCACGCGGCTGCTGCTGTCAGTGCTCGACCAGGCCATGCCCGACGCCGCGACCGCCATCGATCTCGGAAGCGGCACGGGCATCCTCGCGGCGTCGCTCGCGCGGTCACGACCCGGCATCTCGGTGATCGCCACCGACCAGTCGGCTGCGGCGGTGGCATCCTCGCTCGCGACCATCTCGGCCAACTCTCTCGGCGAGCGGGTGACCGTGGTGCGTGACGACTGCCTGAAGTCCCAGCCCGACGCGAGCGCCGACCTGATCCTACTGAATCCGCCGTTCCATGTCGGAGCGACCGTGCACACCGGGCTCGCCGACCGGATGTTCCGCGATGCCGCGCGCGTGCTCCGCCCCGGCGGTGAACTCTGGACCGTCTACAACTCGCACCTCGCCTACCGTCCGACGCTGGAGTCGGTCATCGGCTCAACGCGCGAGGTGGTGCGCAACAACAAATTCACGGTCACGTCGTCTCGACGGCGCGTGCCCGTGGCCGAAGCCGACTCCCGAAGAGTCGACGCACGTCAGGAAGGGTGACAGCAATGGCCAATCTCCAGGGGGCTCCCGGCTCGGATGACGAGCAGGAGACCGCACTTCAGAAGTACGGGGTCGACCTCACGGCGATCGCGCGCACCGGAAAGCTCGACCCGGTGATCGGTCGCGATGCCGAGATCCGTCGGGTCAGCCAGGTGCTCACCCGGCGCACCAAGAACAACCCGGTGCTGATCGGCGAGCCGGGCGTCGGGAAGACGGCCGTGGTCGAGGGACTCGCCCAGCGCATCGTGGCCGGTGACGTCGCCGACTCGCTCAAGGGCAAGCGACTCGTGTCGCTCGACCTCGCGGCGCTGGTCGCCGGCGCGAAGTACCGCGGCGAATTCGAGGAGCGGCTGAAGGCCGTGCTCAAGGAGATCAACGACGCCGACGGCGAGATCATCACCTTCGTCGACGAGCTGCACACGCTGATGGGTGCCGGCGGCGGGGAGGGGTCTGTCGCGGCATCCAACATGCTGAAGCCGATGCTCGCCCGCGGTGAGCTGCGCCTGATCGGAGCGACGACGCTCGACGAGTACCGCCAGTTCATCGAGAAGGATGCCGCGCTCGAACGCCGTTTTCAGCAGGTGTTCGTCGGCGAACCCTCCGTCGAAGACACCATCGCCATCCTGCGCGGACTCAAGGAACGGTACGAGGCCCATCACAAGGTGGCCATCGCCGACACCGCCCTCGTCGCGGCCGCCTCCCTGAGCAACCGCTACATCAGCGGGCGCCAGCTGCCGGACAAGGCGATCGACCTCATCGATGAGGCGGCATCCCGGCTGCGGATGGAGATCGACTCGGCTCCCGTCGAGATCGACGAACTGCGCCGCAGCGTCGACCGGCTGAAGCTCGAAGAGCTCGCCCTCAAGCGGGAAAAGGATGATGCGAGCAAGCAGCGCCTAGAGAAGCTCCGCTCCGATCTCGTGCAGAAGAGCGCATCGCTCAAAGGTCTCCAGGCCAGGTGGGAGAAGGAGCGGGCGGCGCTCAACCGGGTCGGGGAGCTGAAGGGCAAGCTCGACTCGCTGCGCATGGAGGCCGAGCGCGCACAGCGGGAGGGAAATCTCGAGAAGGCGTCCCGGCTGCTCTACGGCGACATCCCGGTCATCGAGCGCAACCTCGCCGAGGCCGAGGTCTCCGGCGGGGACCTGCCGCAGATGGTCAACGACCAGGTGACCTCCGAAGACATCGCTGCTGTGATCGCGATGTGGACGGGCATCCCGGTCGGTCGGCTCATGCAGGGCGAGACCGACAAGCTGCTGAATCTCGAGAACGAACTCGGAAAGCGCCTCGTCGGCCAGAAGCGCGCGGTGCGCTCGGTGGCCGATGCCGTTCGTCGTTCCCGGGCCGGTATAGCGGATGCCGACCGTCCGACCGGCTCATTCCTCTTCCTCGGTCCGACCGGGGTGGGCAAGACGGAGCTCGCGAAGGCGCTCGCCGAGTTCCTCTTCGATGACGAGAAGGCGATGATCCGCATCGATATGAGCGAGTATGGAGAGCGTCACTCGGTCGCGCGGCTGCTCGGTGCCCCTCCCGGCTACGTCGGGTACGAGCAGGGCGGTCAGCTCACCGAAGCAGTTCGGCGACGCCCCTACTCGGTCGTGCTGCTCGACGAGGTCGAGAAGGCGCACTCCGACGTCTTCGACGTGCTGCTGCAGGTGCTCGACGACGGGCGGCTGACGGATGGCCAGGGTCGAACGGTGGACTTCCGCAACACGATCCTCATCCTCACGTCCAACCTCGGAAGCCAGTACCTCGTCGACCAGACGCTGACCCTCGAGGCGAAGGAGGATGCCGTCAACGCGATGGTGCGGCAGGCCTTCAAGCCCGAGTTCCTCAACCGGCTCGACGACATCGTCATCTTCTCCGCCCTCTCGAAAGACGATCTCGCGCAGATCGTCGAGCTCTACATCGACCGGCTGTCGAAGCGGCTCGAGGATCGGCGGCTGGTGCTCGCCGTGACCCCGGATGCCCGGGCCTGGCTCGCCGAACGCGGCTACGACCCGATCTACGGGGCGCGGCCACTTCGCCGCCTGATGCAGCACGAGATCGACGACCGGCTGGCGACCGCACTGCTCGGCGGGGAGATCCGCGACGGCGACACCGTGCTCGTCGACCTCGATTCCGGTGAGGACACACTGACGATCCGTCGAGCCTGACCCGTCAGTGCAGGGGGTTTCGGCCGCGTGAGGTAATCTAGCCCGCGATGTCAACTACGGTCCCCGTCGCTCGCCACGCCACCGGCCCGCGTTCGCGCGAGACCAAAGCGACCCACTTCCAGTCGCACATCCAGGGCCTGCGAGCGATCGCCGTCGTGCTCGTGGTGCTCTACCACTTCTGGCCGGGACGCCTCTCCGGCGGCTTCATCGGTGTCGACATCTTCTTCGTCATCTCCGGGTTTCTCATCACCGGACAACTCGCCCGCGAGCTCGAACGGTCCGGGCGGATCGCGCTCCCGAGCTTCTGGGCGAAGCGCGCGCGCCGCCTGCTGCCGGCCTCGCTGCTCGTGCTCGCCGTCGGCGTGGTGCTCACCTTCGCCATCCTGCCGCTCTCGAGCCTCGTCGATTCCCTCCGCGAGATCCTCGCGAGCGCCTTCTACTTCGAGAACTGGTCGCTGGCCGCCGGATCCGTCGACTACCTCACCTCGCACAATGCGACCCTCGCCCAGCACTACTGGTCGCTGTCGGTCGAGGAACAGTTCTACATCGTCTGGCCGTTGCTGCTGCTCGGCGCGACCTGGCTCGGCGCGAAGGTCATCTCGAAGCGCCAGTCGCTCGCGAAGTACGGCTGGCTGCCGATGATCGGCGTCGTGTCGATCGTGAGCATCATCTCGCTTGTTATTTCTCTTGCCTACACGCACAGCAACCCGTCAGAGGCGTTTTTCGTCACCTTCACCCGCGGCTGGGAGTTCGGTGTCGGCGGCATCCTCGCCCTGCTTCCGCGGCTGCGTCCGACGAAGGCGTGGCTATCGAACGTGCTCGGGTACGGCGGCATCCTCGTCGTGCTCGCCTGCGCCTATCGGTACAACATGGACACCCAGTTTCCCGGAACGGCCGCGCTGCTTCCGGTGCTCGCAACGGCCGCGATCATCGTCTCCGAGCGATCGAAGAATCGATTGGATGCCGCGAGCGTGCTCGGCAGTCGATTCCCGCGTTTCATCGGCGACATCTCGTACTCCGTGTACCTGTGGCACTGGCCGCTCATCGTCATCGCTCCCTATATTCCAGGCTGGGGACTCGACGGCTGGAATCGCATCGTGCTGCTGCTCGGGTCGTTCGTACTCGGCTGGCTCACCAAGAAATTCGTCGAGGATCCCGCGAGACAGTGGACCTTCCTCACCTCACGGCGTCCGCGTTTCACCTATACGTTCATGCTGGCCGGGATGGCGGTGGTCGCGCTGCTCGCCGGCTCGGTCTTCGCCATCCAGAATCCGAAATATCAGGCCGCTGCCGCCGAGCTGACGTCGATCAGCGCGCATCCGCCCGCCTGTTTCGGTGCCGAATCCGGAGCTGACTGCGTCAATCCGAAACTGGTGAAGACGATCATCCCGAGCGCGGGTTTCGGCAACGCCGACAAGCCGGGCCATAACTCCTGCTTCGTGCAGCTCAACGACTCCGCCGTCGTCGCCTGCCACTTCGGCTCGAAGGCGGCCGGCGCCCCGAGGGTCGCCCTGATCGGTGACAGTCACGCCTACCAGTACATAGAGACGATGATCGGGCTCGCCGACAAGAACGGCTGGGCGCTGACGACGTATCTCAAGGGCGCGTGCCCGTGGAACACGACCCCGATCGGCAGTTCGAGCCCTGCCTTCACCGAGTCCTGCCGTGCGTGGCTCGGCAATCTCAAGGCGGAGCTCGCGTCGAAGCCGGCCTATGGTGCGATCTTCGTCGGGGCTCTCCACACCACTCCGTACGAGACCGCGGCCGGACTGACCGAGTCGCAGAAGACAGCCGAGATCGCCAAGGGCTTCCAGTCGGCGTGGACGCAGGCGAAGGGTGCACCGATCGTCGCGCTCGCCGACAATCCCGACTTCGCGACGGATCCGAACAAGTGCCTGCGGCTCAGCACCCCGGCGAACTGTACCGAGCGTCGAAGCGCAGCGCTTCCGAAGGTCGACCCGATCATCGCCGCCGCGAAGGCGAGCAACGAGACGGTCATCGACATCACCGACAAATACTGCGATGCGACGAAGTGCTTCAGCGTGGTCGGCGGGGCGAATGTCTATCGTGATCAGGATCACCTGACCGTCACCTGGACCTTGACGATGCGCAGCATCATCGGTGATGCGATCTCGAAGGCCCTCGCCCGATAGCGCCAATTTTTGCGCTGGGCCCGGCTCGTTTAGGCTTGGATGATGCGCGCAACAGTCATCTACGGTGAACGTGATATCCGACTCGACGAGGTCTCCGACCCCGAGCTGAGCACCGGGGGCGACGCCATCGTGCGCGTCGTCGCGGCCTGCGTCTGCGGCTCGGACCTCTGGCCATACCGTGGTGTCACACCGACCGAGCATCCGTCCCGCATCGGACACGAGTTCATCGGGATCGTCGACCGCGTGGGGGCAGACGTCACGAACATCGCGCCCGGCGACTTCGTCATCGCCCCCTTCTACGACTGCGACATGACCTGCGTCAACTGTCTGAACGGCGTCAGCACCTCCTGCCTCAACGGAGGCTGGTGGGGAGCGGATGACCGCCTCGGCGGATTCGCGGACGGCGGCCAGGGCGAATGGGTGCGCGTGCCGCACGCCGACGGGTCACTGGTGAAGGTGCCCGTGCAGCCGACCGACGAGCAATTGCCCGGCCTCCTCACCCTCGCCGACGTCATGGGAACCGGCCACCACGCGGCGCTGTCCGCCGGCGTCACGACCGGCAGCACCGTGGTCGTCGTCGGTGACGGGGCTGTCGGGCTCTGCGCGATCATCGCAGCGAAGCGCCTCGGGGCGTCGCGGATCGTCGCCATGTCCCGTCACGCCGACCGCCAGGCGCTCGCGACCACGTTCGGTGCGACCGACATCGTCGAAGCGCGCGGTGACGAGGGTGTCGCCGCGATCAAGGAGCTCTTCGACGGCGTCGGCGCCGACTGCGTTCTCGAGTGCGTCGGAACGAAGGAGTCGATGGACCAGGCCATCCGCTCGACCCGCCCCGGCGGGATGGTCGGCTACGTCGGCGTTCCGAACGGGGGTGCCGAGCTGCCCATCCGTCGCCTCTTCGGTACCAATGTCGGGGTCAACGGCGGTGTCGCGCCGGTGCGCAACTACATCGAGGAGCTGCTTCCCGAGGTACTCTCCGGGGCGATCAACCCCGGGCTCGTCTTCGACCTGCAGCTGCCGCTCGCGGAGGTCGCCGAGGCGTACGCCGCGATGGACGAGCGTCGCGCGACGAAGGTGCTGCTCCGCCCGTAGCCCGCCGCCGCCATCCATCCCCTCCTCCGGCACTTGAAACGCAGGAGATACTCGGTATTTCGAGCAAAACACGTTCGTTTTGACACGAATCCCGCGAATCTCCTGCGTTTTGGGGAGGTGTCTAGCGGGCGAGTTCACGCGTGATGACCGCGACGGAGTGGTCGACGTCGGCTTCGGTCGTGTCGAATGCGCGCATCCACCGGTATGTTCAGAAGCCCGTACTGACAGCGTTTGGTACCGATGGTTGATTTCATCTCATTACCGGGACCTTGAATCAATGGGAATTGAGGACTGCCATGCGCGTACTGGTGAGCACCACTAGCGGCGTAGGGCACATTCTTCCCGTGATTCCGCTCGCACTCGAACTGCAACGTCACGGTCACGAGGTGCTTTGGGCAACGGCATCGGGATCATGTTCGATTGTCGAAGGAGTGGGGATAGCCACCCGTGCAGCCGGACTAATGCCAGCGGAACGTGCACAGCGCTTCCTCCAGAACAGCCCCAACGCTCTCGCTATCCCACCGCGTGAGCGCCGACCGGTGGCATTCGCTGGCTTCTTCGCAGCCACTGCGGGTCCAGTCATGATGGAAGCCCTCGAGCCTCTGTTCGAGGAGTTCAGGCCCGATCTGGTCGTGCACGATGCCTCAGAACTTGCGTCTTCGCCTATTGCGACGTCGAAAGGTATTCCGAGCGTGACGGTTGCTTTCAGCGGTGAATTGCCAGGACCGGTCGTTGCGGCTGGTGTGGTGGCGGTTGCGCCACTGTGGTCGCGCTTCGGACTCGATGTCCCTCGTGACCTGGGAATGTACGCTCACGCCTACCTTCACCCGTTTGCCCGTCCGCTTGGCCAACGCCCGCTGGGCGCAACCGTCCACGACATGCAGCCGTTTTCGGCTGCTGGCCAGTCGAGCGAAGTCCCGGATTGGCTGGAGTCCATGGGAACTGAGCGGCCATTGGTCTACGCGACATACGGCACCGAGAATGGTCGACGGGCCCCGTGGAGGGAAATTGTCGGCGCACTCGCTTCAGTGGATGTGGATGCCGTCGTCACGGTAGGTCGCGGCATAGATCTCGGTCCACTACGGGCGATGCTCGCAGGTCTCACACCAGGTCGGATCCGAATTGAGGCCTACGTCCCTCAGGCCATTCTGATGGAGCGGGCAGCCGTCGTGGTCTCCCACGGAGGCGCGGGAACAATGCTGGCTGCTGGAGCCGCCGGCGTGCCACAGATCGCACTGCCCGTTGCCGCGGATCAGTTCGATAATTCTGATGCGTTCGTCGGTGCTGGGGTAGCTGTGGCGCTCGTAGAGGATGAGCTGGACCCGATCACGATCGCCGATCGACTGAGGTTGCTGCTGGAAGACGACTCCTTTAGAGATCGTGGCAGAGAACTTGCTCGCGCCTTCGAAGAGATGCTCAGCCCCGAGTTGATTGCGAACCATCTCGTCGAACTCGTCTGAGAGCAGTTACTCAGTCTCCGTCGGTCGTGCGCTCCGTTTCTCACTACGGCGAGACGCGCGATGGTCTTTCTACCGGGATGCGATGGTCAAACTCGCTACAAGGCGGGTGCCGCCAGTGTGAGCCAGGGCTCGTCCATCGTGTAGCCCAAGGAGTTGTTGCGCTCGGCGTCTCTCGGCAGACGGTCTTCTCGATCGATCGAGCGCGGGCGATGCGATCCCTCGCTTCCGCTTGCATTCCTCATCGCGCAGACCTTTGGTTGCAAGATCGAGGATGTGTTCACCGCGGACGGGACACCGGGACACCCGCTGCCGTGATCGGTAAGCTCAGCTCTTGCCCGCGCGGGAACCCCCTTAGGTCTTGCCAGTGGTCGCGAACCACATCACGATGGGGAGATGTACTTCGCCGGAGTTCTGCCCGCAGACGCGCCCGACCCGCGGCTGAAAATGGCAGAGTCGCTGAAGGACATGCCGATTCCCGTTGTTGAGTTTGTTGAACAACGATCATTGGAGGTCACGGATGTCGGTATGAGTTCCGCATCCGGCCCGGGCGGCTACTCGGCTATGACCGTTGGCGTCTCCGCGACGCTGTGGCGCAATCCTGACGACAAGTCCGATCCGGTGAACCTCGCCGAGCTCGACGAGGACACTCGTCGAGCGGTTGAGGAGATTCCGCCATGGCCGCGTCCGGGATGGCTTATCGAA
>JANYGT010000231.1 GCA_025362355.1 Lacisediminihabitans sp.
AGCGCACCCTCGGCATCTGGAGCCGGCTCACCGCGATGTTCCCCGAGGAGCGAGCGAAGGGCGTCTACGACGTCGACGCCACGACCCCGGCGCTCATCACGGCGCACAAGCCCGGGTACATCGACCGGGACAACGAACTCATCTTCGGCCTGCAGACGGATGCTCCGCTCAAACGCGCCATCATGCCGTTCGGTGGCTGGCGCACGGTCGCCACCTCGCTGAAGACCTACGGCTACGAGGTCTCCCCCGAGCTGCAGACGATCTTCACCAAGTACCGCAAGACGCACAATGACGGTGTCTTCGACGTCTATCCGCCGGCCGTCAAGCGTGCGCGGCACAGCCACCTGATCACGGGGCTTCCGGATTCGTATGGACGTGGCCGCATCATCGGCGACTACCGCCGGGTCGTCCTCTACGGCGTCGATGCGCTCATCGCGGCGAAGAAACTCGATCGGGCCGAACTCGACATGCACTTCTCCACGGAGGAGGTCATCCGCGACCGCGAGGAGAACGCCGAGCAGGTCAGGGCTTTGAAGGAGCTCGTCGAGATGGCGGCGTCCTATGGATTCGACATCTCGCGGCCGGCGGAGACCGCTCGCGAGGCGGTGCAGTGGCTGTACTTCGCCTACCTCGGAGCGGTGAAGGAGCAGAACGGTGCGGCGATGTCGTTCGGTCGCAATAACGCGTTCCTCGACATCTATTTCGAGCGGGATTTGACGGCCGGTGTGCTCACAGAGCGCGGTGCGCAGGAACTGGTGGATGACCTGGTCATCAAACTGCGGATCGTACGTTTTCTGCGCACCCCGGAGTACGACTCGCTGTTCTCCGGAGACCCGACCTGGGTCACCGAGTCGCTCGGGGGGATGGGCGAAGACGGGCGAACGCTCGTCACGAAGACGGCATTCCGTTTTCTGCAGACCCTCTACAACCTCGGCCCGGCTCCCGAGCCGAACCTCACCGTGCTCTGGAGCGACCGGCTGCCAGACGGCTTCAAGAGGTTCGCCACCAAGGTGTCGATCGACACGTCGGCGATCCAGTACGAATCGGATGATCTCATCCGTTCGGCCTGGGGCGACGACGCGGCGATCGCCTGTTGCGTCTCGCCGATGCGGGTCGGAAAGCAGATGCAGTTCTTCGGCGCCCGGGTGAATGTCGCAAAGGCACTCCTGTATTCGATCAACGGCGGCCGCGACGAGGTGTCGGGCGAGCAGATCGCGCCGGCGTCGGTTGCGATCAGCGACGAGGTTCTCGATTACGAGACGGTCTGGGCCTCCTACCAGAAGACCCTCGAGTGGCTGGCGGAGACCTATGTCGACGCGCTCAACTGCATCCACTACATGCACGACAAGTACGCCTACGAGCGCCTCGAGATGGCCCTGCACGACCAGAAGATCCTGCGAACGATGGCCTGCGGCATCGCCGGGCTGAGCGTCGCGGCCGACTCCCTCTCGGCGATCAAGTACGCGAAAGTGCGCCCGGTTCGTGACGCAACGGGTCTCACGGTCGACTATCTGATCGACGGCGAGTTTCCCGCCTTCGGTAACGACGACGATCGCGTCGACAGTATCGCCGCGATGATCACCGACCGTTTCATGGAGCTGCTTCGCCAGTATCCGGCCTATCGCGGAGCCGTTCAGACGCAGTCCGTGCTGACGATCACGTCGAACGTCGTCTACGGAAAGGCGACCGGGAACACCCCGGATGGCCGCCGCGCCGGAGCCCCGTTCGCCCCGGGGGCCAACCCGATGAACGGCCGTGACACGCACGGGATGCTGGCATCGGCGCTCAGCGTCGCGAAGATCCCCTACGCGTCTGCCCAGGACGGCATCTCGCTGACGACCAGCATCGTGCCGAGCGGACTCGGGCACACTCCCGAGGAGCAGGTGACGAACCTCGTGGGACTGCTCGACGCGTTCACCGAGGCGCACGGCTACCACCTCAACGTGAACGTGCTGAACCGGGAGACCCTCGTCGATGCCATGGAGCACCCGGAGGACTATCCGCAGCTGACCATCCGCGTCTCGGGCTACGCCGTCAACTTCGTGCGCCTGACGCGGGAGCAGCAGCTGGATGTCATCAGCCGCACCTTCCACACCAGTGCCTGATCCGAGAACGACGTGTCCACCGTTTTCCTCGGATTACCGGATGTCGGATTCCCGAGCCTCGCGTGCCCGGTGGTCGGCCTCGAACATCCGCTCGATGACGCCCATGCCGCAGCCATCGCCGAGCTGAGGCACGAGCACCTGGAGGGCATCCGTACGGGGTCCATCGGCAGCGTGCATTCCTGGGAGCTGGTCACCGCCGTCGACGGCCCCGGAACACGGATGACACTGTTCCTGAACGGTTGCCCGCTGCGCTGCCAGTACTGCCAGAACCCCGACACCTGGCGCCTGCGCGACGGACAGTTGACGCCGATCGACGAGGTGATGGATCGGGTACGTCACTACCGCGACATCTTCGATGCGACCGGCGGCGGACTCACGATCTCGGGCGGTGAGCCGCTGATGCAACCCGCGTTCGTGCGGCGGATCTTCGCCGCGTGCCACGCCAGCGGTATTCGCACGGCGCTCGACACGTCGGGATTCCTCGGCCGTCGCGCGTCGCAGGAGTTGCTCGACAACACGGATCTCGTGCTGCTCGACGTCAAGTCGGGAGACCCCGACACCTACCGGGAGGTCACCGGGGGCGAGTTGGCTCCGACGATCGCGTTCGGCGACCGGCTCGCCGAGCTCGGTATCGCGGTCTGGATCAGGTTCGTGCTCGTCCCCGGCCTGACCGACGATCCGGCGAACGTCGAAGAGGTGGCGAAGATCGTCGAGCGGTGGAAGAACGTCGAGCGCGTCGAGGTGCTTCCGTTCCACCAGATGGGCGAGAGCAAGTGGCAGCGTCTCGGGATCCCGTACCGTCTCGACGGGGTCGAGCCACCTGATGTCGCCCTCCAGGACCGCGTGCGCGCCCAGTTCCGCGCGCGCGGCCTCACCGTCTACTAGCCTCGCTGCGGTCTGGCTGGCCTCCCCGCGACGAGCGAGAGCAGCACGATGACTCCGCCGGCCGCAGCCATCGTGATCCCGACGCCGACCGACGCCGCCAGCGCTCCGCCGAGGAGCGGCCCGACACCCTGCGCACTGTTGGTGCCGGTGGACAGCAGGCCGAAAGCCGTCCCGTGCCGATCATCCGGGACGAGATCGACGAACTCCCTCTGCAGGCCGAGCGCGAACGCCAGGCCGATCCCGGAGACGAAGACGACCGCTGCGGCGATCCCGACCGACGGATTCCACGCGAGCGGTACGAGTCCGGCCCCGAGTAGCAGAAGCAGTGGCAGCACCAGCCTCTCCCGGAGGCGCGGCGAACAGAATCGTCCGATGACGACGTCGCCGAGCATCGCGCCCGCCGGGGCTGCCGCCTGCAGGAGCGCGGCGGATCCCGCGTGCCCGGCACCCGCATACGAGACGGCAAGCGCCTCGACCGTGGTGAACAGGGCCGGCGGAACGATCCAGAGCAGGAAGATCCGACGAACGCGCCGGGTCTCCATCAGCTCGAGGAAATGCTCCAAGGTCTCGGAGATGCGCCACGCCGCGGGGCGCGCGATCGCGGCGCCGACGTGCGCCGGAAGGGCGATGACCGACAGTATCCCCGCGACGGCCTGGCAGCCAGCCGCGACGAGCAGTGCACCCTGTGGCCCGAGGGTGGATGCCAGTACCCCTCCGGCCGCAAGGCCGATGAGTTGCGCAGCGGAGGACGCGACATTGAGCATGGACGCCCCGAGCACGTAGGCGTCCCCCTGGAGGATCCTTGGCAGGATCCGACCCTGTGCGCCGGAGAAGAGCGGCTGGAAGAGGGCGGCACCGGCCACCAGGCCGATGGCGCCGAGGGGAGAGAGTGCGAGCAGGCCGAGCGCAAGGGCGGTAAGGGTGCGCAGCACGGCGGCCGCGATGAGCAGAGGTCGGGCCGGGATTCGGTCGGCAAGTGACGTCAGCAGCGCACCACCGAGGAGTTGCGGCAGGAACCCCGCGCTGAAGGCTGCGGCCGAGAGGAACGGCGAGTCCGTCTGGCGGAAGACCGCGACGGAGAGCGCGAGCATCTGAAGTGTCGTCGCCGCGATCATCAGGATGCGACCGCCGAACAGGCCGACGAACGCGGGGTGCGAGAACACCTGGCGATAGGACGCGGCGGCGATTGTCATGACCCCAGCGTCACGCCACTCGTCGAGTGGCGCTATTGTTTCGTTCAGGGGCGAAAGGTTGTGAGCAGTGCTGCGCATCGAGGTCGGAGCGGATGACCTGACCGCAACACGATTCGCCGTCGCGCCAGTGATAGAACTCGAGCAGCTGATGCGCAGCCTCGATGCCCGGCCGGAGGTCATGGCGACCTACCCGGAACGGCTGCGTATCCGCTGGCTGAAGCGCTATTCGACGGTGAAGCTGCTTCCGGGGATGCGCGTGATCCGCGCCGTGCGTTCCCCGCGATCCGGGGTCGACTTCATCTCGCCGCCCCCGGCGGGACTCGCGCAGACGATAGCGGACGACCTTGCCGCCGTGCGGGCGACACCGCTCGACCTCGCCCGCAGCGAGATCGCCGCCGCGCTGAAGGGACGAACGGTCGACGACGGGGTGGCCGACATCCTCGCCCGGCCCGACCTCGTCGAGATCATCGCCTCGGCCCTCGGCGAGGCCTGGCACGCGCTGCTCGCCGACGATTGGCCGCTCCTTCAGTCCATCGTCGAGCGCGACGTGATGTACCGTGCGGCCCAGCTGACGCGCGAGGGCTGGGCCGGGGCGCTCGAGGGAATCTCGCCACGGATCCGATGGGACGGGGGCATCACGATCTCCGGCGTCCACGACATGGTGATCCGTTTGGGGGGACGCGGGCTGCTTCTCGTCCCGTCTGTCTTCATCCGGCCGGATATCGCCACCTTCTTCGAACCGCCCTGGCGGAAGGCGCTGGTCTACCCGGCTCGCGGCAGCGGTGCGCTGTGGGGAGGAGAGGCCGCGGCACCGGCATCGCTCGGTCGGCTGATCGGCGCCTCCCGGGCTCGCATCCTGACGGCTCTCGACTCACCCACCACCACCACGCAACTGCGGCTGAATACCGGAATGAGTCTCGGCGGCATCGGCGACCACCTCGCGATCCTGCTCGACCACAAGCTGGTAAGTCGTTCACGCTCCGGACGATCGGTGCTTTATCGGCGCACCCTGATCGGGGATGCGCTGGTCGGCTCCGCCTGATCTGCGGACTCGGTCTGCCGTGCCGGGCTCGGTGCGCTACCCGGAGTAGGGCACCTGGTCATCGGCCCACGGCGCGATATCCACCTCGTTGCCCTCGGAATCCGCGAGTGTCCACCACCACGGTCCCTCATCTCTCACCAGGTGGCCGCCCGCGGCGAGCGCGGCGGCTATGCGCTTCTCGGCCTGATCGCGCGGCACCGACACGTCGAAGTGAATCCGATTGCGGTCTGTTCGCGGCTCATCCATCTGCTGGAAGGTGACATTGGCCGAGTTCCACATCGGATCTTCCAGGTCGTCTTCGCCGTCGATCTCGATATACCCGAGCACGGCCTTCCAGAACGGCAGGATGTCTGCGATCACGAGCGCATCGAGCGAGAGTTGGACGGTCTGCACCCTCGACGGGTCTGCGGCGATGCCCAGTTCGCGGGCGGCGACGGAGATCTGCTGCGCCAGGGCGAGATCGAGATCGGTCAGGGCATGCTGGTCTGCGGTGAACAGTCGCACGATCACCCCGGAGTATCGCAGGTCGATGTCCGGATGGTGGCCGGCCGATTCTGCAATCTTCGCGATCGCATCTATGAACGCGACACCCCTCTCGAACGAGCCGGTGGCGAAATACGCCTTCGCCCCCAAGAAGAGCACCCGCCAGTCGCCGACACCTTCCGCTTCGCTGAACTGCTTGCCGAGAATCTGAACGACCATGATCGCCTCCTGAGGCCCAAGGCTAGGGCGGGCCACTGACATCGCCGCGTGTCGCTCATCGTCAGATGCCGCTCATCGTCGGTGGGCCGACTCCCAGCGCCCGACACCCACCACGACAAAGGCTGATGTAATTCGCGCTAAGAGAGGCGGCGGCCATCTGAGCGCGAATTACATCAGCCCTCAGAGGTGCCGTCCCGCGAACGACTATCCGGATTCGACCTTCTTCTTGAGCCCGTCGGCGAACTGCTGAAACGAGGGGGCGAGGTTCGGGATCGACTTCCAGATCGCCCCGAGCATCGGCCCCGTGTATTCCTCCCGCATGTGGAAGAGCGTGCTCTGGCCGTCGGGGGTGAGGGAATACGTGCGGACTCCGCGGAAGAGCCCGAGGGGCATCCCTCCGCTGAAGACGAGGCGGGTCGGCGGCTCCAAGGCGGTCACCTTCACCGGAAACGCTCGGCCGGGCGTGACCGCTGAGACGATCGTGAGCTTGTTTCCCGCGGCGATCGACCCGGTCACCGACTCGACGCCCGACTCCCAGCGCGGCCAGGCCGAGACATCCGTCAGCACCGCCCAGATCCGGGCCGCGGTGGATGCGTGACCCGTCGAGACGGAGCCGCTGGGTCACAGCGGCTCGAGCGCGACGCCCGACCACTCGGCGAGGTCGGCGATCTCTTGGCGAACCAGCTCGTCTTCCTCCCGCTCGAACGGCAGGAATTCGTGCACCGCCGCGACGGTCAACAGCTCCCGTTTTCGATCCACCTCAGCCTCGAGCATGCCGACGAACCGATCGCCCATCAGGATCGGATGCGCGAAGTATCCGTACTTTCGCTGCGGTTTCGGTTTGAACTGCTCGAGTACATACTCGAATTCGAATATCTCCGTCAGGCGCGGTCGGTCGAACAGTATTCCGTCGTACGGGCTGAGGAAAGCGACGCGCCCACCCTCGTCGCTCTCGAGGCCGGCGAGCGCTTCCGGGTCGACGCGATACTTCCGCTTGCTCCCCTCGATGACGGCCGGCTCCCCGGCGTCGCCCACCGGCGTCCATGGCGACCTGTGTTTCGCGATACCGGCTGAGTGCAGTCGGCGCTCGCCCAGCATCCGCTCCGCCTCCTCCAGCTCATACTCCGGCAGGTTCTGCGGATATACCCGCTCCGCGAGGTCCCAGCGCCGAAGGCGCCCCTCGCGCCCGACGATCGCGACCTCGCCCTGCCTCTGCAGGAAGTCGAGCATGTGCACGGTCTGGTTCGCCCCGAACCAGCCATCGGGCGGATGGATGACGTCGGCCGTATCCGGGATCTCGGTCGCAAGCAGCGGCCCTTCCGCACGCAGCCGCGCGAGCACCTCGCTGCGGAAACGGTCATTCGCCTTCAGCCACTCGACACTGCTCGCTCGCCTCGGCCAGCGCCGCATCGCCGGGAGCATCAGCGGCAGAAGGCTGATCGGGCGAAATGCACCATCGAATTCGAACAACAGCTGGTCGGTTTCCACCGCCTTGGAGAGTTGGATCTGGTCGTAGGCGAGTCCGATCCGCGACCAGAGGATGGTGTGTTCGGCAGGTGCGATCGTGGCCGTCGGGTCGATCTTGATCGCCCCGAGCTCCTCGGCGACCTCGACGACATCCCCGGGTCGATCCGCATCGAGCAGCTGCGCACGCACGGCGATGCGACGGGCCTGGTCGCGGCTGAGTTGGTGCGTCACGGGTCGAGGGTATCGCGGGCTTGCGACAGCGGCGCGAGCCAGGGCTACGCCTTTCGATGGAAGTGTGTTTTTGCGCTCTTCCGCCGGTCGTTACGGCTCAACCCCGTCCCTAGCGTCGGTGGTGTGGCCGATCGCCGGCCAGGAATTCATCGAAGGGCTCGACCATGACGACGATCATCGAAGGCACGCGGACGCGGCGGGGCGGCGGCATGAGAATCCTCATCCGGCAGCATCCACTCGCCGCGTTCTTCACGCTTGCCACCGGCACCAGTTGGATCGCCTGGCTCCCGTACATCCTCTCGCCGCATGGGCTCGGCGTCTGGAACCTGCACGTGCCGGAGCTGCTCGGCAACGCACAGCTGGCCGGCGTTCTCCCCGGAGCCGACCTCGGGCCGATCGCCGCCGCCTTCGTCGTGACCGCGGTCACCGACGGTCGGGCTGGCCTCCGTCAATGGGCCGCCCGGCTGTTCCGGTGGCGGGTCGCCTGGTACTGGTACGTGGGCGTCATCGTCGGGGTGCCGGCCGTGCTCATCGTCTCGAGCGCCGTCTTCTCGGGCGGTTCGGTCGTCGCGCCGTCGATGCTCGCACTCGTCGCCTACCTGCCCGGCATGGTGCTGCAGATGCTGACGACCGGACTGGCCGAGGAACCCGGATGGCGCGACTTCGCGCTTCCCCGACTCCAGCGCCGCTTCGGCGCGCTTCGCGCCAGCCTCGTGCTCGGCCCGCTCTGGGGTCTCTGGCACCTCCCACTCTTCTTCAGCGACTGGGGTGGCTGGCCGAATGCGGACTGGACGCGTCCCCTGTATTTCATGGGTTTCTGCGTCGTGTTCACGATCGTGATCACCTGGGTCTTCAACCGCACCCGTGAGAGCCTCCCGATCGTCATGCTGCTGCACGTCGGCGTCAACAACACCGCGTCGATCCTGTTGCCAGGGATGTTCCCGGCCATGACTGCCGAGACGAGCCTGCTGACCTCGTTCGTTGCGGCAACGCTCGCGGCGGCCGTTCTGCTTGTTGCGACCCGGGGGCGGCTCGGCTTCCCCAGATCCGAGATGCTCCTAGACTCGGGCAATGGTCTCCGCTGACACCGACCGCGGGGTAGGCAGCGCCGACGTCATCATCGGCGCTGCCAGCACTGTCTTCTCCGTCGCGATGCTGGTGGCGCTCCCCGCGGTGATCGCCGCCGAGCCGTCCGCTGGGTCCGTCGCCTCGCTGACGCCGCTCGGTGCATCATGGTGGCTGCTGATCTCCGGTCTCCTCCTCCAGGGGCTCGTCATCGTCTCGGCGCGGCGGCGGCCGAGAGCGGCTCTCGTCGCCGCGGCGTTCGTCGCGTTCGGACTCTCCTTGGCGTCGCTCGGCGCAGCAGCGAGCATTCTGAACGTCGCCGTCAGTGTGCTCGTCTTCCTCGCGGTGTGGCGGGTGTCGCTCTCTCGACTTCCGCTGACCCTCCTGTCAGCCGGCGTGCTCGTCGCCGCTGCCGAGATGGTGAACAGGATGCAGAGCAGTGCATCGAATCCGGGCGAAGCGGTGCTTCTGGCCGTCATTCAGAGCCTCGGCGTCGTCGGCATCCCGCTCCTCGTCGGGCTGTTCGTGCGGGGCAGGAAGGATGTCCGCGAGGCGCGACGTGGCGAACAACAGGCCCGAACCGGCGAACGGGACGCCCAGATCGCGGCCGCCGTCGCACGGGAGAGAACCGCCATGGCGCGCGAACTGCACGACATCGCGGCCCACCACCTGTCCGGTATCGCCCTGATGGCCGCGGTCGTCGACCGGCAGATCGATACCGCCCCTGAGGAGGCTCACCGCGGTGTGCAGCAGGTGCGCGCCCAGAGCACCAGGGTGCTCGACGACCTGCGTCGCCTCGTCGGTCTCCTGCGCGACGACGAAGGTGGAGAGCGCTCGGTGGAGACGCTCGGCACCGTTCCAGAGCTGGTCGCGACAGCACGGGCTCAGGGGCCGATCGAGCTCCGGATCTCAACGGCCGACGGTCGCGATCTCGGCGCCGGCATCGGGCCTCTTGCCCAGTTGGCCGTCTTCCGGACGATCCAGGAAGCGCTGACGAATGCCGCAACCCACGCACCGGGCACGCCACGCAGCGTAGAGATCGACGACCGGGATGATGCACGGCTAGTCGTCACCGTGACCAACGCGGCGTCTCCCTCGAGCGTGCCGGCATCCTCGAGGGTTCCCGCTTCCTCGTCCGGCGGTTTCGGTCTGCTCGGAATGCTAGAACGCGCGGAGTTGGTCGGCGCCGACCTCCAGTACGGTCCTCGTGAGACAGGCGGTTGGCAGGTTCGCGCGTCAGTGCCGCGCGAAGCCGACCCCCGGCCCGCCGAGATCGCCCAGGCTGACGGATGATCCGGGTGCTCATCGCCGACGACCAAGCCCTGGTGCGCGCGGGGCTGACCGCGTTGCTCGGCGCCGAGCCGGACATCGAGGTCGTGGGGGTCGCATCCGATGGGACAGAAGCCCTCGCCCTCGCTCGGCAACTGGTGCCGGACGTCGCCTGCCTCGACATCCGGATGCCCGGGCTGAGCGGCATCGAAGTCGCCAAGGCGCTCTGCGGTCCCGACGCCTACCCGCCGATCCCGGTTCTCATCCTGACGACATTCGATCTCGACGACTACATCTTCGGTGCTCTCGAGGCCGGCGCATCCGGGTTCCTCCTCAAAGACGCCGATCCGGACGTCATCATCGACGCCGTACGTCAGGTCGCCGCCGGTAACGGCACCCTCGATCAGGCGCTGACCCGCCGCATCCTCCGCGAGTTCGTGGATCGACGAAAGCTGCAACCCGTCACCGGATCGCGCGCGGACGGGTTGCTGACTACGCGCGAACGAGACGTGCTGCTGCTACTCGCAGAGGGGATGTCCAACGAAGAGATCGCGGCATCGCTGGTCGTCGAAGTCTCGACGGTCAAATCGCACCTGGCTCGGATGCTCCCCAAGCTCGGCGTGCGCTCACGCCTCCAGGCCGTCGTCTGGGCCTACCAGAATCGCATCGTCGACCTCCCCGGACCCGCGGGCGACTGACCGAACTTCTCCGGGCGACGGTTGCATCGAAAGGTGCAACTACTGAGGTTCCCCCGTGCGGATCTGGGGCGCCGAGCCGCAATTTCCTAGCGTTGAAGGAGTCCGATCCTCTTTCGCAAGGAGCACGTCATGCCCCAACTTTCCGCACTCTCTCCTCCACGCACCACCACAGCCGTGCACCTCGAGCGGGTGACCAAGAGCTATCCGGACGGCCCGAACACCGCCACCGCGCTCGATGCCGTGACCCTCTCGATCGAGCGGGGTTCATTCACCGCCATCATGGGGCCATCCGGTTCCGGCAAATCGACGTTCCTGAACTGCGCATCCGGCCTCGACCTGGCCTCCGGCGGTCATGTCGTGGTCGGCGGCGTCGATCTGAGCTCGATGTCGCCGGATGCCCTGACCCGATTCCGGCGCGAACACGTCGGTTTCGTCTTCCAGGGCTACAACCTGATCAGCCATCTCACCGTCGCCGAGAACATCCGCCTGCCGCTGACCCTCGCCGGCAGCCGTCCCGTGGAGAACCGGTTTCGGGATCTCGTCGCGTCGGTCGGCCTCACCGGCCTCGAAGAGCGCCTCCCCGGCGAACTCTCCGGAGGGCAGGCCCAGCGCGTCGCCATCGCTCGCGCGCTCATCACCGACCCGGACGTCGTCTTCGCCGACGAGCCGACCGGTGCCCTCGACGCGACAACGGCAGACCAGATCCTCGGGCTCTTCCGCACCGCGGTGCAGGAACTCGGGCAGACGGTCGTCATCGTCACCCACGACCCGCGGGCTGCAGCATTCGCCGACCGGGTGCTGTTCCTCGCCGATGGTCGATTCCATGGAGAGTTGCACTCGCCGAGCGTCGAGGCGATCTCCGCCCGCCTCATCGAGTTGGGACGTCGGTCATGATTGCCGCACTCCGCTCCGTCTTCGTTGTGAACCGCACCAGCCTGATGGGAACGGCCGTGATCGTCGCCCTGGCCGCAGCGCTCCTCACCGCGACCGGAAGCTGGCTCGACGCCGGCATCCGTGACGAAAAGCTCGCCCTCGTCGTGGCCCTCGCGAGTTCGTTCGCGGGCACCGTCGTGCTCATCACCGTGTTCATCGTGTCGAGTATCTTCTCCAGCGCACTCCGGCAGCGTCGGCGGGAATTCGCACTGCTGCGCGCCATCGGCGCGACCGCCGCCAAGGTGCGGTCGACTGTGACGGCGGAAGCCCTCGTCATCCTGCTGATCGCCGCACCCGTCGGCGTCGCCATCGGCACCCTCATCGCTCCGCTCGCTGTACCACTTCTTCGATCGAGCGTCGCTATTCCCGAGGGTTTCGTGCTGCCCTTCTCCCCGATATCCCTCGGAGCCACCCTGCTGATACTCGTGCCGACCTCACTTCTCGCCGCACTCGGTGCGGCTCGCGGCATCCTCCGGGTCAGCCCGACCGTGGCCGTGCGGGAGAGCACCGCCGACGCGCCGACGACCTCCCGAGCGCGCCTGCGCACGGCTGCCATTCTCGCCACCACCGCGGTGCTCGCCGCCGCGACGCCGTTCTTCCTCCCGGGACTGATCGGCAGCGCGAGCGGTGCCACCTCTGCGATCCTTCTCGTCATCGCGGCCGCACTCGCCGGCCCGGTACTCGTGCACCGGGCCTCGACGCGGGCAATGGCGCTGGTCGGCACCTCGACCGGCGCTGCCCGGGTACTCGCCTTCGCCAACGCAAGAGGCTTCTCGAGGCGACTGAGCGCCGCCGTCATCCCACTCGCTCTGCTCGTCGCGCTCGGAACGGTGCAGTCAGGAGTCAACTCGGCCGTTCTTCAGTCGACGGCGAATGAACTGAACGCCGGAGTGCACTCGGACCTCGCGATCCAGTCGGCGACCGGAGTCACGGCTCAGCAGGCCGCAGCGATCGCCGCCCTCCCGGGCGTCACTGCCATGACGGCATCCGGGCACCTCGTCGCTGCCGTTCTCATCGACCCGGAAGCCGGGTGGGAACAGTCGACCGTCAGCCGCATCACCGCGGCCACGCCACTGATCGACCCCCTGGTGAGTTCAGGATCGCTGAGCGCCCTCACCACCCCGGCCACCATCGCCGTCAGCCGCTCTACTCTTCTGTTCACCGGCAAGGGCGTCGGCGACACGATCGGGCTCCGACTGTCTGGAGACCGCGCGACGACGGTGAGGATCGTCGCCGTCTACGAACGAGGTCTCGGATTCGGTGACTACATCATGGGAGTCGGCACGAGCGCCCCTGCTTTCGATACCGTCTTCCTCGATGCGACTGCCGCATCCCGGCCAGCAACCGGGGCGGCACTCGCCGGAATGGGCCTGACCGTCACCGACAGCGCTGGCTACGCTCGCAGCGCGACGGAGAGCTCGGGAGGCCAGCAGCACCTGTCCCTTGTGCTGCTCATAGCACTCCTCGGATTCGTCGCTGCCGCGGCAGCGAACACGCTCGCGATGTCGACGACGAGCAGACGTGACGAATTCACCCTCCTGAAGCGCATCGGGGCAACCAGGGCTCAGGTGATGAGGATGGTCGCGATCGAGACCGGGTTCATCGTGTTCACCGCCCTGACGATCGGAATCCTCGCCGTGCTCCCCGCGCTGATCGGCGTCGGACAGGGGATGCTCGGTGTGCCGATCCCCGTCTTCGACCTCCCGGTGACAGTCGCGCTGGCAGTCTCGACGCTGCTCATCTCGGTGCTGACGATCCTCCCGGCCGCCTGGCGTGCGACATCGGCCAGGGAATCACGCCGGACCTGACCGTGACGCCGACAGTGCGGCGCGAGCATCGCACCGACTCGCTCACGCATCGGCGAGCGCGACGTTGAAGTTGTCCCGGAACAGATTCGCCGGGTCGTACCTGGTCTTGAGCTCGCGCAACCGGGAGAGCGTCGCGGGCGGGAAGGCATCCTGGATGCGTTCCGGACGGGGATCCGTCTCGAAGCTCGTGTACAGGCCGCTGAAGTGCTCATGCAACCCGTCCCAGAGTTCGTTGAGACGATCGCGGTGGCCGCCGAGCACCACGATCGAGAAGTTGGCTGAGCGACCGGCGTAGGCCGTGGCATCCGCTGCGACATCCGAGACCGCGCCACCAACACTGCGGATCTGGAACCAGTAGACCTCACCGGAGTCGAGCAATCGCTCCGCCGCGAGCGCGAACTCGGGCGTGATGTGCTCGATCAGAGCGGAGCGGCCGACCGGCTCGCCCTGCCCGTGATGATCGCCGGGCTGCACGTTCGCCATGATGCTCGCGTAGGGCACGAGTTGCACCGACTGCTGCAGCAGCGGGGCGAGCTCGGCGAGCGGCTGCAACCGCTCGATGATCGCGTCCGAGTCATCGGAGTCGACGACCGACATGAGGGTGGCGACCCGTGGATCGCTCCCGCGCCTCGGTCCCATGATCAGGAAACTCGAGAGGTCGCGGGGTGCGGCATCGATCGCGGCGCCCCAGCGCTCGAGGAAACCTGCGGTATCGCTCGCGTCGAAGGTGAGCTGCGCCCATCCGACGTCACCGACGACATCCACCTCGAACTCGAAGGAGGTCACGATCCCGAAGTTGGCTCCGGCGCCGCGGATCGCCCAGAACAGGTCCGGATTCTCGGAGCCGCTCGCGGTCACGATGCTTCCGTCGGCGAGCACGATCTCGGCGGAAACCAGGTGATCGATGGTGAGGCCGTGTTCGCGCACGAGGTATCCGACGCCGCCCGCGGTGGCGAGGCCGCCGACACCGACACCGCCGTAGTCGCCGGAGCTGAGCGCCCAGCCGTGCGGGGCGAGGGCGTTCGCGACATCCGTCCACCTGGCGCCGGGACCGATGCGAACCCTCCTCGTGACCTCGTCGACGACCTCGATCGTGTTGAGCTTCTTGACATCGATGATGATGCCGCCCGCATTGGTGCTCCGCCCGCTGAATCCGTGGCCGCCGCTCCTCGTGCTCAGCGGGAGATCTGGATGAGCGCGGGCGAAGCCGACGGCCTCGGCCACCTCCGCCGTGGTCATCGGGCGCAACACGATGCCGGGTGAGCCGCCGCGCATGTAGGTGGACCGCACTCGCGAGTACCCGGAGTCGCCCGGCTCGACGGCCGTGGCCGCGAGGGAGGCCGGCACCGAGTCGTAGTCGATTCCGGGCGTCCGGCGTGCCAGCACCTCGGCACTGCGTACCCTGCCGCCGACAGTGCCGCGCGAGGCTCGTTCGGTGAACACCCGCTCTCGAAGGTCGGGGATCGTCTCCTCGGCGAAACGCTGGAGTACGACCGGGTCGTCGGACGCCAGGATGACCGTGCCGACCCCCTGCTCGACGGCGAGGTCGAACAGCTCCTCCACTCCGACGTCCGGGCCGATGTTGACGAGGCGACGGATCTCGCGCGGGTCGCGCCCGGCATCCGTCGCCGCTCCGTCGATGGTCGCGTTGCCCGCCGCGAAGTCCCCCGGCTTCAGGTAGGCGAGGGACGGCAGCCAGCCGTCGGCCTTCCTGCCGATGAGCCGCAGCATCCTCGGCTTCAATGCTCCGAGCCAGATCGGGATGTCGTGGACAGCGGACGGCCCGCGCTTCGCCCCGTTCACGGAGTAGTACTCGCCCGACACGCGCAGCGGCGCGCGCTCGTCTGCATCCCAGATTCCGCGGATCACGTCGATCGCCTCGGAGAGTGCATCGACCCCCTGGCCCGCGGTGAGGCGACGACCACCCATGGCCTCGATCGCATCCCAGAATGCCCCGGCGCCGAGGCCGAGCTCGAACCGTCCGCCGGAGAGCAGGTCGAGACTCGCCGCAGCACGGGCGACCACCGCGGGAGGTCGGAGGGGGAGGTTCAGCACATTCGCCGAGACATGGATGGTCGAGGTGCGGGCGGCGACCCAGACCATCAGGGTCCAGGTGTCGAGAAAGCCGGGCTGGTACGGGTGATCCTGGAAGGTCACGAGATCGAAGCCCAGGCTTTCGCTCAGCATCGCTAGCTCGACCGGCACCGTCGGCGTCGTGCTCGTCGGGGTGATGAAGGTTCCGAAGAGGAGGGGGTGACCGTAATCAGGCATTACTCGAGACTGCTCCCTTCGGTGCCAGTTGGCAAACAGTAGGTAAGCCACTTATGATAAGTAAGTGAATATCGACTGGCCCCACATCGACGACGACGAGTGCCGTCGCTTCCAAACCTCCCTCGAGCTGGTCGGCAAGCGCTGGAGCTCGGGCATCCTGATGGCTGTCGCGCAGGGTGCAACGCGCTTCAGCGAGATTATCGCCGCCGTGCCGGGGCTGTCCGATCGCCTGCTGTCCCAGCGCATGAAGGAGCTCGAGGCGACAGGGCTGCTCGAACGCGAGGTGATCCCCACGACCCCCGTGCAGGTGCGGTATCACTTGACCGCGCGCGGCCGCGACCTGATGCATTCGCTGCAGCCGCTGGTCGGCTGGGGCCAGCGGTGGGGAACCCCGGGCGCGTCGACGCCGGCGCTCGAACCGAAGGACTGACCAGTCGTCACCCGCCGGGTCGTGCCTCCGCTCTCCATCCGCGCGTTCACGATCGCCGCGCGCTCATCATCGCCGCGCATTCAACTTCACCGCGCACCAGAATTCGGCCAATTTTTGATGTTGACGGCTTCAGGATGTCAAATTCTGATGTTGACGGAACGGGCGGGCTCATCGTGAGTGAACACGCCAACGTGAAGAGCAGCTTCCGTCGGTGACACCACTCTGACTTGACGTGACACCATTCTGGTGTCATCATGGTGGCATGGAGCTTGGACAGTATGTGAACGACCTGCAGCGGCAGTTGGCGGATGCCGCGGCGAGCGGCACGGAAGACACTCGCGCGGTTGCCGAAAGACTCGCAGCCGGGCTGGATGCCGCGACCCGGCTCGTGCTGCTCGACGCCCTGTCCGCCGCGGTCGGCGAGATCACGCGCGACCTCGCGCCCGGCTCTGTAGACCTGCGGCTGCGCGGACGCGAGGTCGAATTCGTCGTCAGCCAACCGAATGCGGACGCCGACCCCGAGGAGCGACCCGTCGCGACCGTCGACCTCGACGATGCGAGCACCTCCCGCACCACGCTCCGACTTCCGGATACCCTGAAGGCGCTCGTCGATGAGGCTGCGACGGCTGACGGGCTCTCCGTCAACACCTGGCTGGTGCGAGCGATCGCGGCCGCCGTCCAACCCAGGCAACGACGATCGACGCAGCGGACGCTCCGCACCGGAGACAACTTCGCCGGCTGGGCGCGATAAGGCTCACGGCCTGCCCCGGCTCGACATCCACCAGCAACGCGCACACGCGTGGCCGTAGACCCTGCCTAGAGAAAGAGAAGCGCCAGCATGCCCACTTTCCGCACACCCACCCCGATCGATCTCGCCATCAACCTTCAGGTCGGTGCGATCGAGATCTTCGCCGGCGACCGTGCCGACACCGTCGTCACGGTCACTCCGACGAACCCCGCAAAGGCGGTCGACCGCCGCGGCGCGGAAGAGACGACGGTCGATTTCGACGGCCAGAGACTGACCATAGCTGGGCCGCGCCCTCGCCTGAGTTGGATCGGCCCCACCGAATCGATCGATCTGAGGGTCGAGCTGCCCACCGGCTCGCGGCTGACGACGGAGATCGCCGTCGGCGCCGTGCGCACCGTCGGCCGACTCGGTGCGACCCGTATCAAGAGCTCGACCGGTCCCGCCGACGTCGACACCACGGCAGATCTCTGGCTGCGAGCCGGGCACGGCAGCGCACACATCGGTGCCGTCGAAGGCCAGCTGGAGCTGGTCGCCGACCACGGTCAGATCCGGATCGGCACCGTCACCGGCGACGCGATCCTGAAAGCCTCCCACGGCAGCATCCATGTCGGGGAGTCCGGAGGCGACCTCGAGGCGAAGCTGTCGTACGGCGACCTCGAGGTGGCGACGGCACTCGGCTCGGTCGCGGCGAAGACCGCCTACGGCAGCATCCAGCTCGGAGAGGTCTCTACCGGGTCCATCCAGGTCGAGAGCGGATACGGCCAGGTCACCATCGGCGTGCGAGAGAACGTGCCGGCGTGGCTCGACCTGTCATCGAAGGACGGGCATGTGCGCAATCAGCTCGAGGGAGACCGCGGGCCCGCCGGGTCCGAGCAGTCTGTCGCAGTGCGGGCTCGAACCCAGTTCGGCGACATCACCGTGCAGCCCGCGAGGTCACTTCGATGATCTCCCCATCCATCGAGGTCAACGGGCTTCGCAAGTCCTATGGCGACAAGGTCGTGCTGGACGGCATCGACCTCACCGTCGAAGCCGGCACCGTCACCGCCCTCCTCGGCCCGAACGGCGCCGGCAAGACGACGGCCGTGCACATCCTCTCGACGCTCGTGAAGCCCGATGGCGGCACGGCGCTCGTCAACGGATGCGATGTCGTTCGCGATGCGGGCGGCGTGCGCTCGGCGATCGGCCTCACCGGACAATTCTCCGCCGTCGACACACTGCTCACCGGGGAGGAGAACCTTTTGCTGATGGCCCGGCTGCGGCACCTCGGCGCCGCACGCTCACGGATGCGGGTGGCGGAGCTGCTCGAACAGTTCGACCTCGTCGAGGCAGCCCGAAAACCACTCGCAACCTACTCCGGCGGGATGCAGCGCCGCCTCGACCTCGCGATGACCCTCGTCACGGCACCGAGTGTGATCTTCCTCGACGAACCGACCACGGGCCTCGACCCGCGCAGCCGCCGCACCATGTGGGACATCGTGCGCGAGCTTGTCTCTCAGGGCACGACCGTGCTGCTGACCACCCAGTACCTCGACGAGGCCGACGAACTCGCCGACCGCATCGCAGTGCTCGACGGGGGTCGCATCGTCGCCGAAGGCACGCCTGACGAACTCAAGCGCCTGGTGCCCGGCGGCCACATCCGGCTGCGATTCGCGGATGCCGCGGCGCTCGACGCCGCCTCTCGCCTACTCGACGCCCCGGCGCGTGACGACGCCGGACTCGCCCTGACCGTGCCGAGCGACGGCGGGGTGGGGAGCCTGCGCACCGTGCTCGACCGCCTCGACGCGGCGGGCCTCGAGGTCGACGACCTCAGCATCCACACCCCCGACCTCGATGACGTGTTCTTCGCGCTCACCGGCGGGAACGATCAGCCGGCCCTGACCGGGCGCCAAGGAGCAGAATCATGACCACGATCACCGCGCCACGCGTCGGCAGTCGGTCGTACGTCGTCGCCGACGCGATCACCATGCTGCGCCGCAACCTGCTCCACATCGTGCGCTACCCGGGTCTATCGATGTTCACCATTCTCGGACCTGTGGTGATCCTGCTCCTCCTGGTCTTCGTGTTCGGCGGCACCCTCGGGGCCGGCCTGCCGGGGGCGGACCCGGCACGGGCACGGGACGAGTACCTCGCCTACGTCATGCCGGGCATCCTGCTGATCACGATCGCCGGAACAGCCAGCGGTGCCGCGATCACGGTGGCGATGGACATGACGGAGGGGATCACCGCTCGGTTCCGCACGATGGCGGTCTCCCGAGCCGCGGTGCTCGCCGGTCACGTGCTCGGCAACACCATCCAGGCGGTCATCGCGGTCGCCCTGGTGCTCGGCGTCGGCCTGGCCATCGGCTTCCGTCCGAGCGCCGGACCGATCGGGTGGACGGCCGCCGCCGGTCTGATCGTGCTCATCGCGTTCGCGGTCAGCTGGATCGGGGTCGCCATGGGGATGCAGTCGAAGACGGTGGAGACCGCCAGCAATCTGCCGATGATCCTGACCGTTCTCCCGCTGCTCGGCAGCGGCTTCGTGCCGACCGGGTCGATGCCGACGTAGATGCAGCTGTTCGCCGTGTATCAGCCGTTCACCCCGTTCATCGAGACCATCCGCGGACTGCTGCTCGGCACACCACTCGGCTGGAATCCGGCGCTCGCGCTCGGGTGGAGTGTCGTGATCGCGCTCGCCGGATATGCCTGGTCGATGATCCTCTACGAACGGAAGTCGGTGCGCTGAACGGCGGCCGCCGACCGCAGAATTGGTGGCCACGCCAGAGGTGTGGCCACCACTTCTGTATGAGGAGTTCGGTTACCCGGCTAAGGCTGCCGACGGTTTCTTGAACAGCTTGTGCCCGGCTGAGATCTCGATCTTCCGCGGTTTCGCCCGCTCGGCGATCGGGATCGTCACGGTGAGCACACCGTTGTCGTAGTCGGCGCTGATCTTCGCCGAGTCCGCCCCGTCTCCGAGGTTGAACTGGCGAAGGTAGCTGCCGAACGGTCTCTCCTGCGACAGCCACTTGACCGAATCGTGGATGCCCTCCGTGCGCTCGGCGCGGATGGTGAGGAGCTGGCCGTCGACATCCACATCCACCGATCCCGGATCGACTCCGGGCAGGTCGGCGACGAGCACGTACTGCTCGTTATCGCGGTACAGATCCACCGGCATGAAACGCGGCCCGGGGCGGAACTGCAGCAGACTGCCGGTGAGGCGATCCAGCTCGCTGAAAGGATCGAAGGACATTGCCATGATGAAGATTCCCCTTTCGTGAACTTGAGTCCCTGTGACTCAACTGCAGAAAATATACCTCTGTGAAATTCACGATCTCAAGCCGGAAATCCTTAAAGGAAGCCGAGAATCGTCGACCTAAAGAAGTGCAACTCCACGGTTGCAATTTGTCGACGTATGTGCAACCCTGCGGTTGCAGCAATCAACCGAAGGGAACGAAATCATGAGCATGACCGACGACCAGCACATCGCCACAGATGGCGGTGCGTATACCGTGCGACGCAGCATCCACATCTCGGCTCCGATAGAGAAAGTGTGGATGACCCTTACCGAGCCGGAGCACATCTCGAAGTGGTTCGCCGAGTCCACCGTGCTCGATGGAACAGGAGTGGGCGCCACGGGAGTGTTCATCTTCAGCGCGACCGATGTGATTCCGATGCGCATCGAAGAGATCGACGCACCTCGGATGATCGCCTACCGCTGGAGCAACGACGATGCGGCCGCAGCGAAAGCCGGCGGCGTGAGGCCGAAGACCATCGACGACGCCCATTCCCTGCTCGTTCGCTTCACGCTGGAGCCGACCGACGACGGCACCCGCCTCATCATGGTCGAGACGGGCTTCGAGACCACCATCGACCCGGCCTACAACCTCGAGACGCACAGCGGCGGCTGGGACGAGCTGCTCGACCGGCTGGTCGCCCACTTCGAGAACGAGTCGTGACCGCGACCCTCGTTCCGGTGTTCGCGGCCCTCGGCGACGAGACCCGGTGGAGCATCTTGACGGCACTCGGCGAGGGCGACGCGTCGGCATCCGCCCTGGCCGGGCGCCTGCCGCTGACCCGCCAGGCCATCGCCAAACACCTCAACGTTCTTCAGGAGGTCGGCCTGGTCGAGTCCATGCGCGTCGGGCGCGAGCTGCGCTACCGCGTACTCGGTGCGCGACTGAGCGACACGGCCAAGCGGCTCGAGCGCATCGGCAGCGAGTGGGATCACCGTCTGGCCGCGATCAAGCAGATCGCCGAAACGCTCTGAGACGAACCAGGATCTCGTGACCGGACCCTCATGCCGCAAACACCCAGCTGGAAGATATATCGTTAGATATCGCCGAGCCAGAGTGACTGCGGCACTGAGGAGAGCATCATGAGCAATTCATTTATGGGTGGCGGGTTCGGCGGACGCCGCGGCAGCGGGCAGGGCTGGTCGGGCGCGTCCATGTGGGAGGCGATGGATCAGCTGCGCGGACAGTTCGACCGGAAGGGCGGCACGCGGATGGGTCGCGGCGACGTTCGGGCGGCCGTGCTGGCTTTGCTCGCCGAGAAGCCGATGCACGGTTACCAGATCATCCACGAGATCGAGGAGCGCAGCGGCGGAGCATGGAAGCCGAGCCCCGGCTCGGTCTACCCGACACTGCAGCTGCTCGCGGACGAGGGCTTCGTCGTCGCCACCGAGTCGAACGGTCGCAAGACCTATGCGCTCACTCCCGAAGGACAGGCGCTGGCGGATGCAGCGGCGGAAGACACTGCGCCGTGGATGACGGGGAACGCGAACGAGACCGTTCGGCCCACCGCCCTCCCGAAGGCCGGTATCGACCTCGCCCAGGCTGCCGCGCAGGTGGGCCGCTCCGGCAGCTCAGAGCAGATCAAACAGGCTGTCACCGTTCTCGAAGAGGCGCGTCGTAAGCTCTACTCCATCCTCGCCCAGGACTGACAGTGCCCCCGGCACGGCGACGTGGCGGCGATGAGAAGACTGAGATGAGATGACCGACGCCGGGAATATGCGGGCCCGTTCGCGCAGGATTCTGTGGTTCTCCGCCCGGTACCTCGCCCAGACGTGGTGGTACGAACTGTTCATGCCGCGCATCGGGCTCGGGCGTCTCGCTGCGCGCAGCCGGTCACGGCGGTTACTGCACATCGCGCAGCGTTTCCGGGTTCTTGCGATAGATCTCGGCGGCCTCATGATCAAGGTCGGCCAGTTCATGTCGTCGCGCCTCGATGTGCTGCCTCCCGAGATCACCAAAGAACTCGAGGGCCTGCAGGATGAGGTTCCCCCGGTGCCTTTCGCAGACATCCGGATCCTCGCCGAAAGGGAGCTCGGGCTTCCCCTCGAGCGCGCGTTCTCGTTCATCGATCCGACCCCGCTTGCGGCGGCATCCCTCGGTCAGGTGCACCGCGCCCGCCTCTCGGAGATGGATGCTGCCGACACGGGCCTCCTTGACGTGGTCGTGAAGATCCAGCGTCCCGGTATCGACACGATCATCGACGTCGACCTCAGTGCGCTGCGTCGCGTCGCCGGATGGCTCAGCCACGTGAGCCTCGTCTCGGATCGCGTCGACATGCCCGTCCTCGTCGAGGAATTCGCCCTCACGAGCCTCGAGGAGATCGACTACCTGCAGGAGGGCGCGAACGCGGAGCGGTTCTCCCAGGATGCCGCCGCGGATGCCAGGGTGGGCGTTCCGGAACTGGTCTGGGAACGCGCGACGCGCCGGGTGCTGACGCTGCAGGACGTGACCGCCATCAAGATCAACGACGTGCCGGCGCTGCATGCTGCGGGTATCAATCCGTCCGAGGTGGCTGCCGATTTCGCTGCGGTCATGTTCGACCAGCTCTTCGTTCACGGCTATTTCCACGCCGATCCGCACCCCGGCAACATCTTCGTCACCCCGCTCGTGGGAACCGGCGCTCAGAACGGCCGGGCGTGGAAGTTCACCTTCGTCGACTTCGGGATGATGGGCGAAGTGCCCGACACTCTCCGCCGGGGTCTTCGGCGGGTTCTCATCGCCGCCGCGTCGCGAGACGGCAAGGGGATGGTCGACGGCATCCGCGATGTGGGTGTGCTGCTCCCATCCGCCGACACCGCCGAGCTCGAGCGAGCGATGACGAAGGCCTTCGCCCGCTTCGGCGGCATGGGTTTCGCCGAGCTGCAAGACGTCGATCCGCGCGAGTATCGCGCATTCGCGAACGAGTTCGGTGATCTCGTTCGCACCCTTCCCGTGCAACTTCCGGAGAACTTCCTCCTCATCGTCCGCGCGCTGTCTCTCGTTTCGGGAATGTGCAGTTCCCTCGACCCCGCATTCAATATCTGGAATGCCGTCGAGCCGTATTCGGCCAAGCTGATCCGGGAAGAGGGCGGCAATCTCGTGCAGACGGTGGCGAAACAGGCCACGACGACCGCGGGAGTCCTGGCCCGGCTGCCCCAGCGGCTCGACACCCTGACGACCCGGCTCGAAGAGGGCAACGTCTCGGTGCAGACCCCGCGGCTGGATCGCCGGCTGCGCGACATCGAGCGACTCGGTCGGCAGATCATCTCCGCCATCCTCTTCGCCACCCTGCTGATCGGCGGCATCGCGCTCCGAGCCCAGGATGTCGTGTTCGGAACAGTGCTCATGGTCGTCTCCGCCCTCCCGCTGCTCCACGCACTCTTCGCCGGGGTAGTGGCGCGGCGCGGGCCGCTCGGCTGAGGCGCGAGTCTCGCACGGCCGACGGCCGACGGCCGACGGCCGCGGAACAGTGTGCCCGTCCGTGCATGTTGAGTGCGCCACATGGGGGCCAACGTCCACGGAAGCCATCATCGATGCCGCGCTGAGGTGGCGGAGTGTCCTCCCCCTGGACCGTGCTGCGTCGTACTGGTGTAGTTGACCTCGACAGGAAGAAGGGCAGCAATGCGGTACATGATCCTGATCCACTCGAACGACACGGCTGAGGCAGCATGGGATGGCGGTGAGAAATCCGTTCTCGACGCGACCCACGGCGCGCTGATCGGCGAGCTGATGGCATCCGGAGAGCTGGTGGATATGAACGAACTCGACATGGAGGATGTCATGTTCACCGGTCGGCACAATGGCAAGCCCGTGACATCGCGCGGCCCGTTCACCGAGGGCACGGAATGGATCGGCGGCTACTACATCATCGAGGTCGCCGACTCAGAGCGTGCGCGGGAGATCGCGGGTCGACTGGCGGAGAACAAGTATTCGCCCATCGAGATCCGTCGGATCATGCACACGCCACCCCAGGGCTGAACCGGCCCTCATCCTCGCAAGAACTTTCACCCCATCAAGGAGATGTCATGGAATACCTTTTGTTCATCGTCAGCGACCCGGCCGCGCCGCCCTACGTTCCCGAGGAGGACAACATCGAGGAGTGGGTCGCCGACCTCGAGAGCCGGGGGGTCGCCCGAGGCGGCAATCGGCTGCGACCGGTCTCGGATGCCACGACGGTGACCGTGCGTGACGGGAAGACGATCCTCACCGACGGTCCGTTCACCGAGACCAAGGAGTGGATCGCCGGATTCGATCTCATCGATGTCGAGAATCTGGACGAGGCGATCGAGATCGCGGCGAAGCATCCGATGGCCCGATTCGGCCGCGTCGAGGTGCGACCCGTGTGGCCGTTCGAATGACGTTCGCCAGTCGAATTCCCGGATGACCGCGAGCGATTCCGGCCCCACAGCCACCGAGGTGAATCTCGTGCTCGCCTCGGTGGTGGCGTCGGAGCGCCTCCGGATCGTCTCGACACTCATCCGCTATTGCGGTGATTGGGACCTGTCGGAGGATTGCTTCCAGGATGCCGTCGCTCGCGCGCTGGCCGTGTGGCCGACCCGTGGCGTACCGGACAACCCCGGGGCGTGGCTCACCACCGTCTCGAAGAATCGTGTGATCGATGCGCTGCGGCGGGCATCCACCGAACTGACCACGTTCAGGCGCTACGCCGTCGAGACCGAGATCGACGGCTCGGCGGACGGGAATTCCGAAGGGAGCCCCATGGGCGAGCGGAGCCTCACGGCCGATGGCGCCCCCGACGACGACCGGTTGCGCCTCATCTTCACCTGCTGTCATCCCGCGCTCGCGATGGATGCACGCGTAGCCCTCACCCTCCGCACGGTGATCGGGTTGAGCGTACAGGAGACCGCACACGTGTTCCTCGTCAGCGAGCAGACGATGCAGAAGCGGTTGGTGCGGGCGCGCTCGAAGATCCGTGATGCGGGCATCCCCTATCGAGTGCCGCCCGCGGGGTTGCTCCCCGAGCGCACGAGCGGGGTGCTCGCCGTGCTCTACCTCCTGTTCACCGAGGGATACTCGTCGGGGAGCGGGGCAGAGCTCGTGCGTGCCCCACTGGTCGAGGAGGCGATCCGGCTGACGCGGCTCGTCGCGGCCATGATGCACGGCTCCGAGCAACTGCCGGAGGTGCTCGGACTTCTCGCGCTCGAGCTGTTTCAACACTCGAGGGCGGATGCTCGCATCGACACGGCGGGCGACCTGATCATTCTCGAAGAGCAGGATCGACAGCTCTGGAACAAAGGCGCGATCAGCGAAGGAATGGGCGTGCTGGCCTCCGCCGAGGCTGAGCGCCTGCGGCACGGTGGGGCGGTCGGCAGCGACCAGCTCCAGGCGCAGATCGCCGCCCATCATGCAACCGCCCCTACCGCCGCAGCGACGGATTTCTCGCGGATCGCAGACCTGTACGCACGACTCGCGCGAATTGCTCCGTCACCCGTCATCGACCTCAATCGGGCGATCGCGGTGGCATTCGCCGAGGGACCGGATACCGGCCTGAAACTCCTCGACACCCTGGACGGCGGCCGGCACCTCGCCGAGTATCACCTGCTGCACGCCGCCCGCGCCGACCTGCTCCGCCGAAGCGGACGCTTCGCCGACGCGCTGCCGCACTACGTCCGCGCACTCGAACTCGCGCCATCTGATCCGGAGCGTCGATTCCTGCAGCGACGCATCGCCGAGATGCGACGGAGTCACTGATGGCGCGCGGTCGAGTTCTGTACCCGAGCATCTCGACCGCGCCTGTCATCCGGTGAAACTCACGATTGCTATTCCTGAATCGTTTCAATACACTTCAGGCGAGTGATGGCCACCGCGCCATAGACGCGCCACCAAGGACGATCAATGACGATTAGGCAGATTCGACCCACCCCCCAATTCGGCCGGAGGCTCGTGGCCGCCGCGGCGGTCGCGGTTCTCGTCGCCGGTGGTTCACTGGCAACGGGCGGTGCTGCGTCGGCATCCACCTTCGACGGCGCATCCCCCTCCTGGCCGTCGAATCCCGACTGGCAGAAGTACGTCCAGTCCCCCAGCTCGACGAAGGTGCGCCCCGTCTCCGTCGTCGCCACGACCGGGAACGTCGTCAACGCCGAAGCGCTGGTGCATCCGTCGGACGGGCAGGTCGCAACCCTCACGGCGACCACCCTCATGAAAGAGTCCTCTCCCGTTACGGTCGCCCTCACCGATGTGTCGGCGCGCTATGTGCGCCTCGATGTCACCAAACTGGGCCTCGCGCCCGCGGGCGACAATGCGGGCCGCTACGTGCAGCTTGCAGAGATCCAGGTGTTCGGCAGCGACGGCACCACGAATGTCGCCGAAGGCAAGACCGTCACGACCTCCGACTCCTGGACGATCGCCGGATGGGCCTCGCACTGGCTCACCGACGGTGTCACCAACACCGACAACGGGTCCGCCACCGGGTGGACGACCAATCCGCATCCGGCCGACTACAGCGGCCCGATCTGGGCGACGATCGACCTCGGCTCTGTGCAGAGTGTGAAGAGCGTCGTGCTGTGGCCGCGCTCTGACACGTTGTCCGGCGACGGTCGCACCGCATCCTTCCCGGTCGATTACACGATCCAGAGCAGCGATTCGGATGATCAGACGTCGAGCTTCTCCGTCAGGAAGACGGTGACCGACCAGGCCATCCCGCCCATTCCCCAGGAGAAGGGTGGCGCGAGCATCCTTCTGGATTACGGAAAGGATGTCGGCGGCTACCCGACCTTCGACGTCAGCGCCGTCAGCGGCACACCCACCCTTCTCGCCGGTTACAGCGAAACGCGTCGCCAGGTCAGCCCCAAGGGAGACGGCATCGGCCCGTGGGCGAGTGGCGACGGCAATCGTTTCGACACCTACCGGGTGGCTCAGCCCGGACGCATCACAAACGGCGAGATCCAGGGCGGCGAGCGCTACGAGATGATCTCGCTCACCTCGCCGGGCTCCCTCTCGCTCAGCGCCGTCGGCATCACCTACACGCCATATCGCGCGACCGCCGACAAGTACGCCGGATACTTCGTCTCAAGCTCGGATGAGCTGAACAAGTACTGGTACAACGGCGCGTACACGAACGAGATCAACCAGGTGCCGATCGGTACCGTCGGTGCTCGCTGGAACACGGAAGGAGGCTCGCTCGATGTCCCCGGCACGAAGGCGGGTACCGCCGTCGGGCTGCTGAAGACGGGCAGGAACTGGACGGATTACGTGGCGACGTTCAAGACGAAGATCGTCGCGAACCAGGCCGGTTGGGTGGTTCGAGGCTCCGATCCGAACAACGGCTATCTGCTGATCCTCGGCGCTTCGGACAACACCGACCCAGCGGGCGGCGCGAACACGCTGCAGCAGTTCAGCATCAGCAACGGCAACTTCCAGTCCATCGGAAAGGTCGCGCTCGCAACCCCCG
>JANYGT010000238.1 GCA_025362355.1 Lacisediminihabitans sp.
AGACCGGCCGCGACGTCATCGTCGCAGCCCTGCTCGGCGCCGAGGAATTCGGATTCGCGACCGCTCCGCTCGTCGTCTCCGGCTGCATCCTGATGCGCGTCTGCCACCTCGACACCTGCCCGGTCGGGGTCGCGACCCAGAACCCGGAACTGCGTGCCCGCTTCGCCGGCAAGCCGGAATTCGTCGTCAACTTCTTCGAATTCCTGGCGCAGGAGGTGCGCGAATACCTCTCCGAGCTCGGATTCCACTCCATCGAGGAGGCCATCGGGCACTCCGAGCTGCTGAACGTCAACCGGGCGATCGAACACTGGAAGGCCGACGGACTCGACCTGTCCCCGATTCTCGCCGGCCCGGTCTTCGCAGCCGACGAGCCGCGGCGCAACGTCACCGGTCAGAAGCACGAGCTCGACAAGCACTTCGACGTCGAGCTCATCCGGCGCAGTGCGCACGCCCTCTCGGACGGGACACCGGTGACGATCTCGCTTCCCATCCGCAACACCGAGCGGGCCGTCGGCACGATGCTCGGGCACGAGGTCACGCTCCGTCACGGCGAGAACGGACTACCCACCGGCACGATCGAGGTCGTGCTGACCGGCACGGCCGGGCAGTCGTTCGGCGCATTCCTGCCGGGCGGAATCACCCTCCGCCTGAACGGCGACAGCAACGACTATGTCGGCAAGGGTCTCTGCGGTGGACGGATAGTCATCCGCCCTGATGCTGCAAGTCCCTTCGACGCAGAGGCGAACGTCATCGCCGGCAACGTCATCGGGTACGGCGCGACACAGGGCAGCATGTTCCTCCGCGGGATCGTCGGCGAACGCTTCCTCGTTCGCAACTCCGGAGCCACCGCGGTCGTGGAGGGGGTCGGCGACCACGCCCTCGAATACATGACCGGAGGGCTCGCGCTGATCCTCGGGGGCACCGGCCGCAACCTCGGTGCCGGGATGTCGGGCGGAACCGCCTACATCTACGACCTGAAGGAAGAACGGGTCAACCGCGATGCGCTCGCCACCGGGGAGCTCGAGTTGCTTCCCCTCGGGGCCGGCGACATCGAGATCGTCACAGACCTCCTCACCCAGCACATCGCCGAAACGGACTCCGCCGTCGCGAAGCGGATGCTCGACGCAGTGGAAGAGACCATGTCCCGTTTCGTGAAGGTGCTGCCCCGTGACTACGCGGCGGTGCTCGCCACCCGCGCCACCGCGGTCGAGGAGGGTCTCGACCCCGACGGGGATGTCGTGTGGGGACGAATCATGGAGGTGACCGGTGGCTGATCCAAAAGGCTTCCTCAAGACCCGTGACCGTGTCGTCCCGCCGCGGCGACCCGTGTCTCTCAGGCTGATGGACTGGAAAGAGGTCTACGAGCAGGGCGACGCCGCCACGACGCGCGCCCAGGCCGGACGCTGCATGGACTGCGGCATCCCGTTCTGCCACCAGGGCTGCCCGCTCGGCAACCTGATCCCGGAGTGGAACGACCTCACCTGGCGCGGGGAGGGTCGGCAGGCCATCGAACGGTTGCATGCGACCAACAACTTCCCGGAGTTCACCGGTCGGCTGTGCCCGGCGCCGTGCGAGTCGTCCTGCGTGCTGAGCATCAACCAGCCCGCCGTCACCATCAAGCAGGTCGAGGTGGCGATCATCGACACGGCATTCGCGAACGACTGGGTCGAGCCGCATCCCCCCGAGCGCCTCACCGGGAAGACCATCGCCGTCGTCGGCTCGGGCCCCGCGGGGCTCGCCGCCGCGCAGCAGTTGACCCGGGCGGGCCATACGGTCGCGGTCTTCGAGCGCGACGACCGCATCGGTGGCCTGCTTCGGTACGGCATCCCGGATTTCAAGATGGAGAAGAAGCACCTCGAGACGCGACTGCGCCAGATGCAGGCCGAGGGAACCCGATTCCGCGCCGGCGTGAACATCGGCGTCGACATCGCCTGGGACGACCTGCGCTCGCGTTACGACGCCGTCATCGTCGCGACCGGAGCGCTTGTCCCGCGCGACCTGCCGATCCCCGGACGCGACCTGCCCGGCGTTCACTTCGCCATGGAATACCTCGTACAGCAGAACAAGCTCGGCGCCGGAGACTCGGTCGTCGACCAGATCAGCGCCGAAGACAAGCACGTCGTCGTGCTTGGCGGCGGTGACACCGGGGCGGACTGCATCGGAACGGCCCACCGCCAGGGTGCACTCTCCGTCACGAACCTCGCCATCGGCATCCAGCCTCCGACCGAGCGTCCGGAAGACCAGCCGTGGCCGATGGCCCCGAATCTCTTCGAGGTGACGAGCGCCCATGAGGAGGGCGGCGAGCGGGTGTATCTCGCGTCGACCGTCGAGTTCCTGCACAACGACGTCGGGGAGGTTCGCGCCATCCGCGTCGCCGAGACCGAGTATCTCGACGGCCGCCGAGTGCCGAAGTCCGGCACGGAGCGCGAGATCCCCGCCGACCTCGTGCTGCTCGCGCTCGGATTCACCGGCACCGAGAGCGAGACACTCGAAGAGCAGCTCCGGGTGCCGATGGAGCGCGGCAACGTCGAGCGCGACGCCGGCTACCAGACGAGCGAGGCGGGCGTGTTCGTCGCCGGTGACGCGGGTCGTGGCCAGTCGCTCATCGTCTGGGCCATCGCCGAGGGGCGCGCCGCAGCCGCCGCCGTCGATCGCTTCCTCGAGGGCGAGACCCTTCTGCCCTCTCCGGTTCGCCCGACGGATCACGCCATCTCCATCTAGCCGATCGTCCGTCTGGAGTTTCGCTCCACCCGGTATCCTTTCGACCTGTAACCCAAAAGAAAAGAATCGAATGAGACGCGCAAAAATCGTTGCGACCCTTGGTCCGGCAACGTCGAGCTACGAGAACATCCGAGCCATCATCGAGGCCGGCGTCGACGTTGCCCGCATGAACCTCAGCCACGGCAGCTATGACGTGCACGAAGAGATCTACGCGAACATCCGCAAGGCGAGCAAGGACTCCGGCCGAGCCGTCGCCGTGCTCGTCGACCTGCAGGGCCCGAAGATCCGGCTCGGCAAGTTCGAGGCCGGCCCCTACGACCTGGCCGTCGGCGACATCTTCAAGATCACCACCGAAGAGGTGCTCGGTACCCGTGAGCTGTCCGGCACTACGTT
>JANYGT010000290.1 GCA_025362355.1 Lacisediminihabitans sp.
CGAGCGAACGGATCGCGTCGACGGCGGCCGCAGGCAGTGCGACGCTCGGGTCGACAACAACGTCGCCCATTCCCGCTGCGGTGATCGGGAACCAGACGGCGCCCTTTTCGCACACTCCGTACATGCGCATGGTCTCGGGCAGGCCGGCCGCGAGGAGAGGCGAGATGACCTGCTCCCGAATGAAAAGCGACGAGCGGCCGGTGATGAAGGCGATCGGAACGTTCGCGGCGGCGAGCGTGATCAGGTCGGCGATGATGCTGTCGCGCCGGATCGTCCGGGTGACCGGACTGGCGATCGGCCCGTCGACGTCGAGGAGGAGGCCGAGGGGAGGAAGGCTGTCTGGCATGCCCCCATTGTTTCATGGCCCGCCTGTTCCACGACCCGCCGGCGCTGCGTCAGCGGGTCGTGACCCTCACGTCTCCGTTGGTGGTCTGCGCGATGATGGTGCGCCGCGCCGAGGGATCGCTCGGGATGGAGCCGGTGTCGACGTTCCCGTTCGTCGTGCGCGCGTCGACGCGGTAGGAGAGTCCGGCTTCGGGCATCCGCACCGTGATCGAACCGTTGGTGCTGCGGGCCTCGACGGCCTCGGGGGCATCCCGGAAATCGACCTCGACGGCTCCGTTCGTGGTCGTGGCGACCACGCGGCGGGAACCGGCATCGCGCACCCTGACGGCGCCATTGGTGGTGTGGACCTCCACCCGGCCGAGCGTGCCGGTCGTCTCGACGGCTCCGTTTGTGGTCGTCAGCCTGAGGGCGCCGGTGAGCCCCGACACTTCGATCTGCCCGTTCACCCCGTCTGTCGTGACGGAGAGGGCCGCGGGCAGGGCCACGGTCATGGTCAGGGAGCAGAAGCCGAGCCACTGGTTCGGGCATCCTCCGGTGACCTCGGTCACGCCGTTCGCCGTGGTGATCTCCAGCGTGGGGGTGGCACCGAGGGAGCTGCCGTCGGCACGCACGTGCACCTGGGCGTCGGGGCTGGACTCCAAACGGAGGGCGGAGTTCGGAACCCGGACGTCAACACTCGACCCGGCTTCGGCATCCGCTGCGAGATGGACGGGCGTGCCGACCGCGCCGCCGGTGACCAGGAGGACGAGCAGCCCGGCCCCGGCGAGGATGACGAGCGCCAGCACGACCACGGCAACGATGAGGCCGGCCCGTCCTCCGCGGCGCCGGGCCGGCTGCGAGGATGCGGCGGCCTGGTCCTGGGCGCTCGGGGGCGGTATCGGTGGTCGTGCCGGCGGTGTCGCACTCGCGCTCATGCAGCAGACCATACCCGGGTCGCGCTCACCCGGCGCGGCAGGAGGCCTGGCGCAGCGGGTCAGCTGACGTGCACCGCCGGTCGGCGTTTGACGTCGCGCTCGGCGACGCGGAGCACCTCGCGGGTCACCGGGGCGACCTCGCCGTTTCCGAAGAACAGGAACCTGGCCATGTTGGAGATCGGGCTGCCCTCTGTCCACTCGAAGTAGATCGTGGGGACGACTCCGGTCAGATCGCGGATCTCGAGGAGCACGGAAGCCAGGGTGTTGGGGATGTTCCCGCTGTAGACCTCGAGGACCCGGTAGCCGTGCTTGACCACGCCGCGAACGAGGAGGTCTTCCTCGAACTCGGAGGAGTCCGTGCCGTGCACCTCGAGGAAGATCGTCTGGGAGTCTCGGGGAATGTGCGAGTAGCGACGTTCGTCGCGGTCCTTGTGCCGGTACTCGTGCTCGCTGCCGTCATCGGGTTCGTTCGCGATGACCCGGACGGCACCGTCAGTGGCATCCGCCTTGACGAACGCGAGGGCCGTCTCGTCGAGGACCACGGATGTCGCCCGAAGCTGGAAGGAACGGCGCACCCGGGAGATCAGGGAGATCAGCAGGATCCCGGCGATGAACAGCGCCGCGATGCGCAGGCCGTCCGGGCGTTCGATGATGTTGAGCACGGTCGTGTACGCGAAGACGAGGGAAATGGCGCCGAAACCGATCGTGCGCTTGCGCTGGCCCTGCCGGCGGGCAGACAGGGTCACCGCAGCGGACGCCGAGGTGATCAGCACGAGCACGCCCGTCGCGTATGCGCCGCCCTGGGCGTCGACGCTGGCCTGGAAGACGACCGTGATGATGAATGCGATCGCGGTGAACACGAGCACGAGCGGCCGCACGGCGCGGGCCCACTGCGGCGCCATGCCGTAACGCGGCAGGTAGCGGGGCACGAGGTTGAGCAGTCCGGCCATGGCGGACGCCCCGGCGAACCAGAGGATGCAGATCGTGCTGATGTCGTACACGGTTCCGAACACCGGGCCGAGGAACTCGTGCGCGAGGTACGCGAGCGCGCGACCGTTGGCCTGCCCGCCGGGCTGGAATTCGGCCTGCGGGATCAGGAACGTCGTCATGAAGCTCGTCAGGATCAGGAAGCCGCTCATGATCACGGCGGCCGTCGTCAGCAGACGGCCGGCGCCTCGGATGCGCCCGGCGGGGCGCTCGGGGGTGTCGCTGGGGTCCCCGGTGATCTGGGGCATCACGGCGACGCCGGTTTCGAAGCCGGAGAGTCCGAGGGCGAGCTTCGGGAAGACGATCAGGGCGATCCCGACCATGATCAGCGGGTCACCGTGCTGGGCGTTGAGGGCGCTCCACCAGTCGGTGATCATCAC
>JANYGT010000296.1 GCA_025362355.1 Lacisediminihabitans sp.
TCGCCCTCGTCGGGCGCATCCCGCGAAATGACCCCGACGCGAAGCTCGGCTGGTTCATCATCATCGGATCGCTCCCGATCATCATCCTCGGACTCGTCTTCCAGACCGCGATCGAGACCACCCTCCGCTCGCTCTGGGTGATCGCCGCCACCCTGATCGTCTTCGGCATCATCCTCGGGATAGCGGATCACGTCGGCGCGAAACGTCGAAAGGTCGCCGACCTGACGGTTCCCCACTCGGTCATCTACGGGTTCGCCCAGTCGCTCGCCCTCATCCCGGGTGTGTCGCGCTCCGGCGGAACGATCACCGCCGGACTGTTCCTCGGCTACGAGCGGAGTGCTGCCGCGCGCTATTCATTCCTCCTGGCCATTCCCGCCGTACTCGGCAGCGGATTCTATGAGCTGTACAAGACCATCAAAGACCCCTGCGTCCGCGCGTCGACGACCTGCAGGCCGGAGGTCTTCACGGGTCCGGAGACGGCGGTCTCGACGGTCGTCGCGTTCGCCGTCGGTCTCGTCGTCATCGCCTTCTTCATGCACTACATCTCGACGCGCTCGTTCCTCCCCTTCGTGATCTACCGCATCCTCGCCGGGATCGCCCTGCTCATCCTGCTCGCGACCGGGGCCATCGCAGCGAACTGACGCCCCGCGTATCGGCGGCGAGCGGTAGGCTCGGCCGCAGCGGACCTCGGCCCGCCTCGATGTGCACGTTCCCGGCAGGCACGGTTTCTGCGCGGAGGCATCGCGACCGAACACCTGTGCGTGATCGAGCGGCTGTGGGGCACGATGAGGTTCGACACCGTGCGACCGTGACGTCCCGCGAGGCGTTCGCCGCGGCGCGGCGCGCCATCGACAACTCCTGGCAACTCAAGACGAGTCTCTGCACCCCGTTCCTCGCGACCCTGCCCGTAACGGGAGCGTCGGTCTCGGTGCTGTCGACACCCGCCGCCCAGGCGACGATGTTCGCGAGCGATGACACCGCCGCGCTCCTCGACGAGCTGCAGTTCGATCTCGGTGAGGGTCCGGGCTGGGATGCGATGCAGAGCCGACAGCCGGTGTTCGACGGTGACGTCGACGGAACGGATCCGCGCTGGCCGCTCTTCACCGACGCCGTTCCCCGAAATCTCGTCCGTGGGATCTTCGCCTTTCCTCTCGTGGTCGGTGAATTGGAGATCGGCGCGGTCGACCTGTATTCCAGCCTCCCGCGGGAGCTCAGCCTCGAGAACATCGCCGATGCGACGACGCTCGCGTGCGCCACCGCCTGGCAGGTGCTTCGGCGGATCCTCGCCGACGACGATACCGAACCGGAGAATTCGTACTCGCGACGCGAGGTGCATCAGGCCACCGGCATGGTGCTCGCCCAACTCGACGTAACGGCGAACGATGCCATCCTGCTGCTTCGGGCGCACGCGTTCTCGAGTGGCCGCAGCGTTCGAGAGATAGCGAACGACGTCGTCGCGCGGCGGCTCGAGTTCGGACCCGGAGATACCTGATCCACGGTCTACACTGGCCAGATGGTGGCCGAAACCCGCGAACGACGCCTCGTTGAAACCTTCGTGACCCTCGCCGACACCCTGGTTGCCGACTACGACGTCGTCGACCTTCTGCAGACGCTCGTCGAAGCGTGCGCCGATCTGCTTGAGTCGGCCGAAGCCGGCATCATGCTCGCGGCTCCGAACGGCGAGCTCGCCGTCGTGGCCTCCACGAGCGAGGGTGGTCGCCTTGTCGAGATCATGCAGCTGAGCTCCGGGAACGGACCGTGCGTAGCCTCGTTTCTCTCGGGGCAGGTCGTCGAGGTGCCCGACGTCGCACTCGAGACGGAGCGGTGGCCCGAATTCGCGAGCGAGGCCCTTTCGCAGGGATTCCGTTCCGTTCACGCGATTCCGCTCACTCTCCGCAACGAGGTGATCGGAACGCTGAACCTGTTTCGGTCGGAGCTGGGAGGACTCGGCGAAATCGATGCAGTCGCCGCCCGGGGTCTCGCCGATGTCGCGACCATCGGCATTCTGCACGAGCGCACGCTTCGGGAGAATCAGACCGCGAAGGAGCAGCTGCAGCACGCTCTCGACAGCCGCGTGGTGATCGAACAAGCCAAAGGAGTGATCGCGCAGACGCACGGTGTCGACATGGACAGTGCGTTCAAATCCCTCCGCGACTATTCCCGCAGCAACAATCTCAACCTTCGAGATGTCGCGCAGCAGGTCGTCGCGCGCAAGGTCCTGATCTGAGCTGAGCTGAGTCCTGAACCTGTGCCCCGTACAGGATGCGGGGGTACCGTCGAGTGAAAGCCCCGGACCCAGGCATCGCGAACAGTGTTCGACGAGGGGTGTCACAGAATGGCCAGAATCGTTATCGTCCCTGAACCCGGTGAGGGTGGGCATCCGATGGTCGACCCGATCGTTCTCGCCGGGGTTGTCGAAAGCCGCGCTCGCGCGTTCAGTCCGAAGGAAGCTCACGACAACGAGGCCGCTGCCGCCGAACTCGAGAACTACTCCGAGCTCGGATAGCGACGCGCAAGGCCGCCTCCCGCCTCGCTTAGACTTCTGGGGTGAAAGCCTGGACCCGTCCCGACGTTCCTCGACTGGCCGGATCCGGACCACTTCCGAGCGTCTACGATTCGTCGACGCAGACCGTGCGGGAGGCCGTTCCCTCAGCCCGGATCGAGGGGTCACCGCCGGTCGCGAGCATCTACGTGTGCGGGATCACGCCCTACGACGCCACCCATCTCGGACACGCGGCGACCTACCTCGGGTTCGACACCCTCATCCGGCTCTGGCTCGATGCCGGAGTCGAGGTGCGGTACGTGCAGAACACGACGGACGTGGATGACCCGCTACTCGAACGCGCGACCCGTGACGGCACCGACTGGCGCGAGCTCGCCACCTCGCAGACCGACCTGTTCCGCTCCGATATGGAGAGCCTTCGCATCCTTCCCCCCGACCACTACATCGCCGTGACGGAGGTGGTCGGCGAGATCGCCGCCGCCACTCACGACCTGCTCGTGCGTGGTATCGCCTATCCGGTGGACAGCGAGAATGCCGACCAGGATCTCTACTTCGACTCGTCCGCCGATTCCTCGCCCTGGTATCTCGGACAGGAGAGCCGCCTCGACCGCACGGAGATGCTCGAGCTGAGTGCCGCGCGCGGGGGCGACCCCGAGCGGGTCGGCAAACGCGACGCCCTCGACCCGCTGCTCTGGAGGTCGGAACGCGAAGGCGAGCCGTCGTGGGATTCCGTGCTCGGTCGAGGTCGCCCCGGCTGGCACATCGAGTGCTCGGTCATCGCGCTCCGCTACCTCCCGTCGCCGATCACGGTCAACGGAGGAGGCTCCGACCTGATCTTCCCCCACCACGAGTACAGCGCCGGCCATGCGGCAGCGCTCACCGGAGAGCCGCTCGCCGACATCTATGCTCATTCCGGCATGGTGGCGTTCGAGGGCGAGAAGATGAGCAAGTCGCTCGGCAATCTCGTGCTGGTGTCGTCCCTCGTCGCATCCGGCACGGATCCCCGACTGATCCGGCTTGCGCTGCTGTCCGAGCACTATCGCTCGGACTGGGAGTGGACGGCAGATCATCTCGAGACGGCTTCTGTGCGTCTGACGACGTGGACGGCATGGGCGGCGAGCGCTCGGCCCGAAGCGGTTTCCGCGGAGACCTCGGAGGGTGACGACACACTCACCGCGCAGCTTCGGCGCATCCTCTCGCAAGACCTCGACACGCCGGGAGCCGTCAGGGACGTCGACGAGTGGATCGCCGCCGGACACAGCGTGACACCCGCCGATGTCGCGGCGATCGACGCGCTCCTCGGAATCCAACTGATCAGCCGCACAGCATGATCTAGGTTGGCGCCACCGGGGTCCAGCGACCGCCGTCACGGCGCGTCACTCGCCAGGTGCCGACGCTCGCCATCCGTTTCGTCCCCTCGATGCCGTGCAGTGCCACCCGGTTCGCGTGCGGGTCGTCGTCGCCGGTGAAGCGAACGGTGACGCGAGCGGATCCGCCGACCACCGCCAGATCGCTCGCCTCGACGATCGCGACCTCCCGAACGGAGGCAGCGGCCCCGGGAAGCACCTGCTCCGGAACGGTCCCGGCGGCGAGCGAACCGATCGTCATCGTCACACGGTAGGAGGGCAGGATCAGTCCTTCGGGCGCCAGTCGTCCGAGCCGGGCGGCCCGGGGGGCGCGGTCGGTCCCTGCCCGGGATTTCCGCCGGCCTTGCCGTCACGACGGCGGAGATAGCGCTCGAACTCCTGTGCGATGGCCTCGCCGCTCGCCTCGGGGGAGTCGACGGTGTCGCGGGCCTGCTCGAGCTGCGAGATGTAGGTCGCCATCTCCTCGTCCTCGCCCGCGAGCACGTCGATCCCGTTCTCCCAGGCCGCCGACTCGTCGACGAGCTCACCGCGCGGAATCACGATGTCGATGATCTCCTCGAGCTTGTCGATGATGGCGAGCGTCGCCTTCGGGGAGGGCGCGTTGTGAACGTAGTGGGGAACGGATGCCCAGATCGACACGGTGGGGATGCCGGCCTTCTCGGCGGCGTCACCGAGCACCGACAGGATGCCGACCGGGCCCTCGTAGGCCGAGCGTTCGACGCCGAGCGCCGCGCGGACATCCGCGTTCTCGCTTCCGACGAAGACGGAAATGGGCCTGGTGTGCGGAACGTCGGCGAGCATGGCCCCGAGGAACACGATGCCGGTGATGCGGGACTCGCGGATGGTCGCCATGATCTCGTCGGTGAAACTCCGCCAATTGCGCGACGGCTCCGTTCCGAGCAGGAGGTAGATATTGGAGGAGTTGTCGCCGAGCGCATGCTCGCTCCCGTGCTCGCTGCCCTCGGTGCGCGCATCACGCTCGGCGCGGAGACGGGTCGGGCCGTAGGTGGCGACGGTCGGCCAGGTGAGGAGACGATTTCCGTCCTCGTCGACCGAGACGGTCGGTCGGTTGAACTGGTAGTCGAAATACTTCTCCGAGTCGATCTCCGCGATGGCGGAGAGCTCGAGCAGGTCTTTGAGCGTGGTGACCGCTCCACTCGCGGCCTCACCCGCATCGTTCCAGCCCTCGAAGGCGACGACGAGCATCCGCCCCGTGAAGATTCCCGACTCAGACATTCAACTCCTCTGGCGTCGGCACCCCTCTGGCCCGATGCCCTCCGTCAAGAATAGAACCCCTCCCCGTCTAAACTCGGATTCCGTGACCGAACTCGAACCGGCAGCAGTCCTCTGGGACATGGACGGCACCCTCGTCGACACCGAGCCGTACTGGCTCGAGGAACAGGCGATCCTCGTACACTCGTTCGGTGGAACCTGGACCCACGAAGATGGCCTCACCCTCGTCGGCTCTGGTCTCTGGCACGCTGCCGGTGTGCTGCAGGGCCGTGGGGTCGACCTCTCGCCCGACGAGATCGTCACGCTCCTGACCGACCGGGTGATGGAGCGCGTGAAGGTGTCGCTTCCGTGGCGTCCCGGGGCGAAAGAGCTGTTGCAGTCGCTTCGCGAGGCAGACATCCCCACCGCCCTCGTGACCATGTCGGTGCGTCGGATGGCCGAATACATCATCTCGTTCGTGCCGTTCGACGGCTTCGACCACATCGTGGCCGGAGACGACGTCACCCACAGCAAGCCGCATCCGGAGCCGTATCTGAGGGCGGCGGAGCTGCTCGGGGTCGACGCGGAGAACTGCGTGGCGATCGAGGATTCGACGACCGGGTTGGCCGCGGCAGTGGCATCCGGGGCCGTCGCGATCGGGGTTCCACTGCACTCACCACTCTCCCACGGGCTCGGATACACGATCTGGCCGACACTCGACGGAACGTCGGTCGACCACATCCGCTCGGTGTTCACGGTGACGAAGGCGGCTCGATCATGAGCGCCGAACGACGCCAGAGCGGTCCGTTCCGGGCGGGCGACCGCGTGCAGCTCACCGGTCCGAAAGGGCGGCTCAACACGATCACCCTCGAGATCGGCGCGGTCTTCCACACCCATCGCGGGATGGTGGAGCACGATTCGCTGATCGGATTACCGGATGCCTCGGTGGTCACGGCATCGAACGGCGACGAGTACCTCGCCCTCCGCCCGCTGCTCGGCGACTTCGTCATGTCGATGCCGCGGGGCGCCGCGATCGTCTATCCGAAGGATGCGGCCCAGATCCTCAGCCTCGGCGACATCTTCCCCGGCGCGAAGGTCATCGAGGCCGGCGTCGGTTCGGGCGCCCTCAGTCTCTGGCTGCTGCGCGGTATCGGCCCGACCGGATCCCTGACCTCGTTCGAGCGGCGGGAAGAATTCGCCACCGTCGCGAAAGCCAACGTGGTGACCTTCCTCGGCGCAGAACCGGATAACTGGACCGTGACGGTCGGTGATCTCGTCGAGTCGCTGCCGACCGCCGTCGAGGAAGGTACCGTCGACCGCGTCGTTCTCGACATGCTCGCTCCCTGGGAATGTCTCGACGTCGTCGCCGACGCTCTCACTCCCGGGGGAGTCGTGCTCTGTTACATCGCCACCGTCACCCAGCTCTCGCGCGTCGCCGAGGCCATCCGCGCGACAGGCATGTTCACCGATCCGGATTCGTCGGAGACGATGGTGCGCGGCTGGCACGTGGAGGGCCTCGCCGTGCGCCCCGATCACCGGATGGTCGCGCACACCGGCTTCCTGCTGACCGCACGGCGACTCGCTCCCGACACGATCGTTCCGCAGCTGAAGCGTCGCCCGTCGAAGACCGACTTCTCCGACGAGGATGTCGAGGCCTGGACGCCCGGCGCCCTCGGCGAGCGCACCTCGACGGCGAAGAGCCTCCGGCGAACGGCGCGCGCGGCGACCACGGCTGCCGAGGCGGCCATCGTCGCG
>JANYGT010000010.1 GCA_025362355.1 Lacisediminihabitans sp.
GGACTCGACCCGGCGACGGTGGTCGAGTCGCTCGCGCCGGGAGCGGCCGGATCGTTCATGTTCTCCGACCGCGGGCCACGCATGGTCGAGGCGTTCGAGGGGGATCCGGAGGTGAGGTCGCGCGTCGACATCTTCGTCAAGGACATGGGCATCGTCGTGGATGCGGCTCGAGAGGCCCATTCGCCCGTTCCGCTCGCCGCCGCGGCGCAGCGACTCTACCTGCGGGCGGAGCTGGCCGGCTGGGGCGCGGCCGACGATTCGACGATCGTCCGCCTCTTCGGGGAACCATTGCCAGAAGGGGAAACATCGTGACATCGCAGAGCGGACCGGAAAGATTGCACGAACTTTCACGGGCCGCAGCGAATGGTCCGCCGACCCCGTCGATAGCCTTGACACTGTGAATACCGACACCGGCTCCCTGTTCCTGCACCCCGACCGCAACCTCGGAATGGAGCTGGTGAGGGCGACGGAGGCTGCCGCCATCCGAGCCGTCCCGTTCATCGGCCGCGGTGACAAGAACGCCGCCGACGGGGCGGCGGTGGATGCGATGCGCAAGTTCCTCGGAACGGTCAACTTCGACGGCGTCATCGTGATCGGAGAGGGCGAGAAAGACAAAGCGCCGATGCTCTACAACGGCGAGCACGTCGGAAACGGCAACGGCCCGGCGGCGGATATCGCGGTGGATCCGATCGACGGCACCTCGCTGACGGCCGCCGGACGACAGAACGCGCTCTCGATGATCGCGGTAGCCGACCGCGGCTCGATGTACGACCCCTCCGCCGTCTTCTACATGGACAAGATCGTCACCGGCGCCGAGGGCCACGGTGTCGTCGACCTCCGCCAGCCGATCGCCGAGAACATCCGTGCACTCGCGAAGGCGAAGGGCAAGCCGATCGGCGATATCACCGTCGCCGTGCTCGATCGTCCACGTCACATGCAGCTGATCGACGACATCCACGCCGCCGGTGCGAAGACGCGACTGCTGCTGGACGGGGATGTCGCGGGCGGCATCAACGCGGCGCTGTACGGAACGCGCATCGACATGTGCGCCGGCATCGGGGGCACTCCGGAGGGGATCATCACGGCGTGCGCGCTCAAGGCGCTCGGGGGCTTCATCCAGGCGAGGCTCCACCCGACGACGGACGAGGAGCGCCAGAAGGCGATCGACGCCGGCCACGAACTCGACCGCGTACTCGAGGCCAACGATCTCGTCACGAGCGACAACACCTATTTCGTGGCCACCGGCGTGACCGACGGTCAGCTCGTCGCCGGCGTCAAGAAGCTCGGACCGATCCTGCGCACCGAGAGCATCGTGCTGCGCGGGCGCTCCGGCACGATCCGTCGGGTCGAGGCGGACCACCTCCAGGAGAAGTGGCTGTAGCCCCTTCGCTAGTCGAGCTCGTCGAGACTCAGCCCGCGGTGTCGGTGGTCTGGCGCTCCAGTGCCGTCCTGTCGAGCTCGGCCACCAGCTCGTACGCCGCAAGATCGCGCGGTCCCTCCTCGAGCTCGGCGTGCGCACCGAGCACTTTCGCCTCATCCAGAACGCTGAGTTTGCGCGCAGACGGCAGCACCTGTCGTTCGAGGGACCCGACGAAGCCGTTGTAGTTCTTCACGGTCGACTCGATCGAGCGACCGAGTCGATCGATATGCCCGGCCATCGTCGCCAGCCGACCGTAGAGTTCGCGACTCGTGTCGAAGAGCATCTTCGCTTCCTGGGTGAGGACATCCTGCTGCCAGCTGAAGGCGACCGTCTTCAGAACCGACCAGAGGGTGACGGGGGACGCGAGGGCGACACGTTTGGCGAAGGCGTAATCCATGATGCCGGGATCGGCCTCCATTGCTGAGGCCACGAGGGACTCGCTCGGGATGAACGCGATCACGAGCTCTGGCGATGAGTCGAGTCCGGCCCAGTACGCCTTGCTTCCGAGTGCATCGATGTGCGCCCGCACCGCCCGGACGTGCTCCTTTAAAAACTGCTCCCGGCGGGCTCCCTCCTCGCCGGTCGCTGTCACGGGGATCTGGGACGCCGAAAGGTAGGCGGTGAACGGCACTTTCGCGTCGACGGCGATGTTCTTGCCGCCGGGCAGGTGGATGACCATGTCTGGTCGACCCGACCCCGCATCCGAGACGATGGAGGCCTGCACATCGAAGTCGACCCGCTCGATCAGGCCCGCCGCCTGCACGACATTGCGCAGCTGGGTCTCGCCCCAGACGCCCCGCGTCGCGTTGTTGCGGAGCGCTGAGGCGAGCGACTCGGTCGTGGCCCGGAGCCTCTCCTCCGATTCACCCGCGGTTCGAAGCTGCTGCGAGAGTTGCCCGTGCTGGAGGCTGCGCTGCGCCTCGAGTTCTGCCACGGCGCGTTGCATCGCGCGCAACTGCTCCTGAACGGGAGTGAGCGCCTGGAGCACTGTGCTCTCCTGCTGCCGCCGTTCGGCGTCGGCGAGCTGATCCCGTCGCTGTCGGTCGAGCAGTTCGCCGTACTGCTCGTTCTGGGCTGTGACCTGCTCGCGAAGTGCCGCGACGGTGGCCGAGGTGCCGGCGAGTTGCGCGCTGGCTGCTGCAGCGGCATCCGCGAACCTGGTCCTGGCTATCAGGCCGGCGATGACGACTCCGAAAGCGATGCCGACAACCAGTCCGGCGAGGAGGGCGACGATGGGATCCATGCGGCAAGTGTGCCAGCGGGCGGCGACATCGGGTCGCGGCCCTGCGGGGTGGCGGAGGAGGGCCAAACATTTCCAGAACAATAACCCTCGACGAAACGGCGATTCCGCTACGAAATGCGCGGCTAGCATGGCCGAATGGACATCGTCAACCACTGGCTCTCCGGCGCGCGATTCGACGGCGAATCGACCCGCACGGCCCCCGTTTTCAACCCGGCCCTCGGCACCGTCGCACGCGAGGTACGCCTCGCTTCGACGGCGGATGTCGCCGCAGCCGTCGCCG
>JANYGT010000016.1 GCA_025362355.1 Lacisediminihabitans sp.
CTATCAGCCCGGTGACAACTTCACCTGGATGAACCAGCTCTCCACCCTCGGTGCGATGCTGCTCGGGGTGTCGATGCTGCCGTTCATCTTCAACGTCTACATCACCTCCCGCAGGGGCAAGGTCGTGACGGTGAACGACCCCTGGGGGTACGGTCGGTCGCTCGAGTGGGCGACGTCGTGCCCGCCTCCGCGCCACAACTTCACGTCGATCCCACGCATCCGCTCCGAATCCCCAGCCTTCGATATGAACCATCCGGAGGCGGGACGTCCGATAGGAGTCGGCCCGATGAAAGACGCTCCCGAAGCCGAGGTGCACGACATCGCGAAGGGGGAAATCGTCTGACCGCCGAGAGCTTGAGCTTTGCTCTGATCGGATCGGCAACGGCGTCCCGCCGCAACATGAGGTGCGATCGAACAGCCACGATATGCGCGTGGAAGTCGTGATCATACTCCGTGAGTGGTTTATGGTGCGGCACTGGGCGATGAGCTTCTCAGGCTCGCTTCTCATCCAAGACGGCCCCACACAACATCCAGGCCGATTCAGAAATCGAAGGAGTGACTCAGCTCTCAGGGGCACAGGCGATGGCAGCGGGTGTGAGCGCCGCACGTCGACGGTCTCAGCCCGGCAAATCAACCCGCTTCATGGTCACGCCGTGGACAATCCTGGCGCCGCTTCCGAACCGAAGAGCGGGGGCCAGGGGAGGGACCAGTATCGCCGGAAGTGAATTAGGGTCATTCGGACTATCGGTCGTCGAAGCCCTGGCGAGCGGCACACCCGTCGCGGCGATTCCGAATGGGGCTCTGCCCGAATTGATAGGCGCCGGGTTCGGAGCTGTCGCAGCGGATGTCTCGGCAGGAGCCCTCGCTGACGCGATCCTCGTCGCTGCCGCGTGTAGCCGCGCGGATGCCGTCCGGGCTTCCCGGCGCTTCTCATTCGATGCAATGGTCGACGGCTACGAGGACGTACTGAAACACGTCGCCGCCACCCGCACAAGCGAACTCATCCAACCCTGAAACGGCACTGCGGATTCAACATGCTGCAATGTTCGGAGTTATCCGCCCACTTGCGATCTGCCCGGCACATCGGATCTGCCGCGAACGTGGGCTTTGGCAGGCTGAGCATAAGATCCACCCCCGCGGTGCCGCACAGCTGATTCTCGGCCATCGTCGGACTGACCTTGAAAAGTCAATCCCTGATCATCGACCGCCTGTTTTTGTAGGGTTTGCTCATGACGAACGATCCCACAGATCCTGATCAGCTTCCTAACGGAACCGGTGACGGCGACACTGATTCGGATGCTCCCGATACGAGTTCGGGCGGTTCACCAGCACAGCCTTCGAGTCCGCCGAAGAAGGAAGATGACGACGGCACCCCGGTAGACAACCCCTCTGGAGGGTAAGGGGGCTCGTGACGGCCTCGGGCGCGAATGAGGCGGAGGTGGTTAGTCTCGCTCTGGAGTTGTACGCGCTGCCTCCGTCGAACTTCGTGGCAGCTCGCAATGCTGCCGCGAAAAGCCTCAGCGGCGACACGGCTCGGGCGGTGCGCGCGTTGCGAAAGCCCGCACCGTCCGCATGGCTGATCAATCGCCTCGTCACCGCCAAGTGGGATGATCTGAACGCGGCGATCGATGTCGGAGCGGATCTGAGGGACGCACAAGCGGCGGGGGAGCGCACTGAGACAGAGCGACTCGATCGGCTCAGACGCGATCTCGTTCGGGGTTTGGTCACTCAGAGCGCCGCTATCGGCAAACGCGATGGCATCTCCGTCTCGACGGCTGTACTCGACGAGGTGACTCGCACGATCACGGCGGGGCTTGCAGACGATGATGCGGCCCACGCCGTTCGGTCGGGACTGCTTGTGCGGGCTCTGCAGTCGAACGGATTCGACAGGGTCGACCTCGACGGCGCTGTCGCTGTCGGCGATACTGGCTCCACGCGGCACCGGCGGAAAAGACCATCCGCTTCGGCAGCTCGGTCTGCTGAGATTCAAAAAAACGAGCGCGCGGAAGCCGCGGCGGCGAAAGCGGCGGCAACGAAGCGGCGGGAGGATCTTCGCCGTTCCCGGGCCGAGACGATAAAAGGCATTCGTCAAATGAAAATCGATCTAGCCGAGATCGAATCGACCCGTGACCAAAAAAGGGTGGAGCTTGCTACAGCAGAAGTCGCCCTCTCACAGATGGATGCGCAACTCGACGCTCTGAAATAGTCAGGGGTTCGATCGCCACCGAACAGATCTAAATTAAGCAGTTGAGGGTTCGCGGCGTGAAGAAGAGCCAGACTTCAATCGTCGATCAACATCTCGATGGGCCCCGTCCACAGAGGAGCCTTCCATTACCGACCCCGCGCGGTCGGCTTGTGACCACGCAGAAGCTTATGAGCATAGTGCGCTACCTAATCTGTTTCGCCTGAAGTTTTCTCGTCGCCGGTCTCGATAGGCGCGCCCCAGGGCGCGGCGGTTGTGGATTGCTTGGCTTCTTCACTCATTGCTGGATCATCAGCAGCCTGACCGGCATCGGGATTCTCCGACGATTCTCGATTTCCCGCGTGCTCGTTTTGCATTGTCGCTTCCTTCGGTTGTCTGTTCGACAGCACAGTCGATTGCCGGGTATGGTACGCGCGATGGAGACGTAGTCTAACTTCCGATAGCCGTATATCGCCCTGGCAGCCGGTGGATTCGAGGCTGTGTCGAAAGCAGCTCGTCCCGGGCCGACCTTCACTCAGATGTGGACAGGGCCAGCTGAAGCTCGCTTTGCTCGCGGAAACCCCGCGGCAACTACGACGAGGGCAGGCATAGGAGTGCATTACGCCGCTGAGGGAAATCGCTCAACCGGGTACTGATTTCGCATGAGAAACGTAATGTCCTTCACGCACGGGAGGCTTTCGCGTGCACTAGTGAGGCGGAGGTAGAAGTGCCAAATGTAATCGAGACCATCGACGTCAACGTGCCCATCGCCGTGGCATACAACCAGTGGACCGAGTTCGAGGACTTCCCCAAATTTCTCGACTTCGTCGAATCGATCACCCAGGTCACTGACACGCTGACCGAGTGGAAAGGGAAGATCGGAGGCATCGAGCGTGAGTTCGAAGCTCAGATCACCGAACAACATCGCGACGAACGAGTCGCCTGGAATAGCACCGGTGGCCAGGTCGATCATGCCGGCGTCATCACGTTTCACAAGCTCTCCGACTCGGAGACGCGGCTCACCGTCCAGCTCGACTGGGAAGCGAAGGGCTTGCTCGAAAAAGCCGGCGCCGCTCTCGGAGTCGACAAGCACGCGATTAAAAAGGATCTCGACAACTTCAAGCAATTCATCGAGGCAAAAGGCACCGACAGCGGCGGCTGGCGCGGAGATGTGCAGGCATAACGTGACACTCGACAACGACAACACAGTCGACGGCCCCGACGATGCGCATCGACGTCCGGAGGGTATTGACGACGCCACCATCGAAGCCCTCGGCAAACTGTCCGAGGCGCTAGAGGTCGTGGAGCAGGCGCGAGGATTTCTGTATGGATTTCATCGGCTTTCCGGCAAAGCCGACTTGACGCTCGGCGAAGCGGCGCATCTGCTTCGCGAAGCCGGACAGGTCGAACGGGCCGATCACATCCAAAAGCACCTCATCGGCCGCAACGTCATCGAAGGCCGATGGACATTTCAAATCGTCGAAGACTACGACGCCTCGTACTATTCAGAATTCGTCGCTGTCGAAAAGGAGGCGCGAGATTCCCTGGTCGGGGGTTCGCGCCACCTATTCGAAGCGGAAATGAAAGAGGACCGACGCACGCACGGCCTCAGGCACCACGAAGCACAACCAGCTGAAAGAGAAACACCATGAAATTCACCTACGACACGGACACCGACTCGATCAGTTCACCCGAACTCACCGATGAGGAGATTACACAATTGCAGGCTCGACTGAGTGCAGCCCTCGGTCGTAACGACCCGGTGCGCACGGTCGCGCAAGACCTGCTGGAGACCGCGCGCGGAATGCGCCGAAACTCCTAACCGCCTCCCAGCTCACCCTGGCAGAGAAAACGTCGACTGTGGTAGCGACCTCTGAGAAAAGAGATCTGGCGTCGTAGCTCTACGGTTTGAGGACGACCTTGATGCACCCGTCCTCCTTCTTCTGGAAGATGTCGTACATGTCGGGCGCCTTATCGAGCGAGACGGTGTGGGTGGTGAGATCCATGACGCCGAGCGGGTCGGACGGGTCTTCAACGAGCGGCAGGATGTCGTCGACCCAATTGCGGACATTGCACTGCCCCATGCGCACGGTGACCTGCTTGTCAAACATCGACTTCATGGGCATCGGGTCGGCTTCTCCACCGTAGACGCCGCTGAGCGAAACGGTTCCCCCGCGGCGCACGAGATCGAGGGCGGGATGGAGGGCCGACAACCGGTCGATGCCTGCAACATCCATCGCCTTGCGCGCAATCGGCTTCGGCAGAATTCCGACGGCCGCTTGCGCAATGGAGGTGACGGTCGCGCCGTGCGCTTCCATTCCGACGGCGTCGACGACGGAATCGGGCCCTCTGCCGTCCGTGCGATCACGAAGCTGTGCAATGACGTCGTCCGTGAGGTCGTGCACCTCGATGCCATGACGCTCGGCCATCGCACGCCGTTCCGGGACCGGGTCGATGGCCATGACGTCGAACCCGAGATATGCGCCGATCCGTGTGACGAATTGTCCGACCGGGCCGAGGCCGAAGACGGCGAGGGTGCCCCCGTCGGGCACGTTGGCGTATTGCACGCCCTGCCATGCGGTGGGGAGGATGTCGCTGAGAAACAGGTAGCGCTCATCCGGTAGATCGCCGCCGACCTTCACGGCGTTGTAGTCAGCGAGCGGCACGCGAAGTAGTTCAGCCTGGCCGCCGGGTACCTGGCCATAGAGCTTCGTGTACCCGAACAGAGCTGCACCCGAACCCTGCTCGCGCACCTGCGTCGTCTCGCACTGCGATTGGAGGCCCCGCGCACACATGTAGCAATGACCGCAGGCGATAGTGAAGGTCACCACGACTCGGTCGCCCACCTTCAACGTCGTGATGCCCGATCCGATCTCCTCGACGATTCCCATCGGCTCGTGGCCGAGGATATCGCCCTTGTCGAGAAAGGGACCGAAGAGTTCGTAGAGGTGCAGGTCAGATCCGCAGATCGCCGTCGACGTTATGCGTACGATCGCGTCGGTCGGCTCGAGGATCGCCGGATCGGCGACGGTCTCGACGGAAACTGATCGCTTGCCCTGGTAGGTGAGTGCTTTCATGCGATCGACGGTACGCGTCGAACGCATCCGGTCTCAGGGGTTGACCGGGAGCGCGAGACTTCTAGCGGCGGCGGATGGATGCCACGGCGGCGGCCGCACCGACGACACCGAGCGCTGCGCCCAACGCGGCGGTCGCCCGGCGGTGATGGATCGCGAGGATCTGCGGCGTAACCGTGTGCGCACGGTCGCTGAAGATGCCTCGGGCACCCTGGTCACCGGCTACCGGATCGTAGAGATTCGCCGGCAGCATCGGCTGAGTCTTGTCGGGCGCCTGCTGGCCCGAATATCCCGTCTTCGCGAGATACCAGTCAAGGAACCGAGCGCCGACACGATTGCCGAGAATTGTGGCGACGGTCGGCTCGCCCACCCACGTTCGCCTGCGTGGCCGGTCAGCGACATCCGCGATCGCACGCGCACCGACTTCGGGCTCATAAATCGGCGGAACCGGCTGCGGGTGATCGGGAAGCTGGGACTTCACCCAATTGAACTGGATCGTGTTGAGGGCCGGCATGTCGACAATCGAAATGGCGACCGCACTTTTCTCGTGGGTGAGTTCCGCGGCGACGGACTCGGTGAAGCCCTCGACGGCGTGCTTCGCACCGCAATATGCCGCCTGCAACGGAATACCGCGGTGCCCGAGCGCGGAACCCACCTGAATAACATGGCCGCGATCGCGCGGCACCATCCGAGTCAGCGCCGCGCGTGTCCCGTTGACGAAACCGAGGTAGTTCACAGCCGTCGCTCGCTCGAAATCATCGGGATCGGTGGTGAGAAAGTTTCCGAAAACGCCGACCATCGCGTCATTGACCCAGAGGTCGATCGGCCCGAGCTCGGCCTCGATCCGATCGGCGGCGGACTCGACCGCCTGCCGGTCGGCGACATCCGTCGGGATGGCGAGCCCGCGACGGCCCCGGTCTGTGACGTCGGTCAGCGCGCCGGCGAGGCCGTCTTCTCCGCGGGCGAGGATCGCGACATCCCATCCCCGGTCGGCGAGCTCACGCACTGTCGCGCGACCAAGTCCCGCTGTTCCACCGGTGACGACGGCAATTCTTTGAGGCATCTGAATTCTTCCTTCTATCGTGCGTGGCCTTCGGCGAGGTAGCTGAGCCGCCGGAGGGTTTCGATGTTGCGCAGGTAGATCGCCGGTTCCATCAGCACCGAGGGGATCCAGGTGCTCGGTCCGGAGACGGCCTGCTCACGGATGGTCACACGACATCCGCGCCGGTGTGGCTCGACCCCGATCTCGACCCTGGCCTCACCGATCGGCCACCCCTTCGGCGTGATCGTCATCGAGCGAGGAGGGTCCCAAACATCCACCGTCGTGTCGTCGTTGATCAAACCCGGCCACACGCCGAACGAGTGATGGATCGCCGAGCCGACCGCGGGCCATTCGTCATCGACCGCCCGCATTCTGGAGGCTCCGACGACCCAACCCGGGAACAGCCACCCATCGGCGAGCACCGCGAAGACGTCGTCCGGAGCGCACTTCATGACCCGTTTAGTGGTGGCCATGACCTCCCTCTCCGATGCTTTGTCGATGCGCCAAGCCGGCACCGCTCTGGTCGTCTCGTGATCGGGAACGACATCGGGATCGGAAGTGAGCTCCGCACGACCGGCTATCGGACCGGACGGTACTCGCGAAACATCCTGCGTCTAGAGGCCAAAATTGACCGTGGCGCGTTCCTCACCCTCGAATCTCCTTACTCATGCGGGCTTGCGTACTCCAATTCGTGAGTGCGCCAGCTCGTGACCGACCGGAGAATGGACTGCCGCGGGCAGCAGTGCTGACTCATCGGTAAGCACGAGCCCTTGTGGTGAGTTGGACGACAGAGTGAGCACATCAAGCCATGTCCGGTTGATCGCGGGCATTTGCCTCTCCGAATAGCGAAATACCAGCGGGACGCCGGTGTGGAGCCACAGACATGTTCGTCCGCTTCCTTCGTCGAGTCCGTTTCTCCAGGAGAAGAAGAAGGATTCCCGCCGATGAAGTTTCATCCCGACTACCAACTGGATATGAGCCAATGTCCTGTCGTCGAAAGGGCGATCAACGGAGGTGCTGTGTGCAAATCCGGAACTGGACACCCTCCGTCGAAGCACTATTTTCCCGCCCACATCTCTCGTACGCAAGATCGGACGTCACGCCGGAGCGGTGGTCTGATTACCGTGTTTCGTGCGTTGCATCGCTGATGTGAAGAGCCAGTCTCTGGTCGTTACTTTTTCCTCCGTCGAGGGTTGACACCGAATGCGCGAAGTAGAAAATCATTTGCATGAGACATCTGCATTATTCGAGCGGCTACGTGCTGGTTGGCGACAGGACCTGCAAAGCGTTGCTTCGCTATGCTCGGGCACTGGCTGATTCGGGTAGATCCGACATCGTGTCGATTCCCGTGGTGACGGAAGGCGGCAGCACGGCGTATGCGCACTTGCTCATCGGACCGGCGAGTCAACTCTTCTCGACACCGGTCGAACACAGTGCCAGCGAGCCTGTCGACGAAGTCGTGATTTCGGAGATGGAACGACTCACTGCGGAACTTCAGCCGAGCAGGCCGGCCTGGCCACAGGAGATGACCGACGTGCCCGACCACAGCGAGTGGGAATACGACGTGGAAATGCCGGGCAACGGTTTTATGGCCGGGGGGCCCGAGAGCCACGCATAGCTAGCTGGAAAACCAGTGGAATTGAGCGGGCCCTGGTGCGGTGCCGTTCCATTCATGGCCGCACAACGCACAGGGAAACGGTTTTGGGCAAATTATTTTACGATTCGGACACCGCCATCGAATTCGATGACCGTCTGTTGGCTCACTTGCAAATCGTCATCGCCGGGAAGCTGAGACGGAACGAGTCCTTCTTCTTCTCCTGGAGAGACGATCAGGAAGCTGGGGACGGGCGAAGTGTGATCTGGTTGCATCCGGCTCTGCCGCTCCGGTTCAAATACGTCGGCGGTCGGATGCCGCTGATCAATCGGGTCTGGATAGAGGAATTGAGCCGAACAGCGAACTCCACCGGAGGTTTGATGGCACTACCTGAGCCAGAGGCGCCAAGTGCACCTGCCGAGCAGGTCGTTGCGGGGCAGGATCATGTGCAGGGAATGTCGTGAAGGGAATATGCGTGATTCCTGGCGGCAACGACTACCCGATCGACCCTGACGGCTACGACCATCTCGACAGCGTTCCAACGTGCCGATGAAGCGCCGAGGGCATCCATTCGTCCGAAGAATGACGAATCCGATGGCCGCCAGCCCGCTGAGGATCGCGGTCGTCATCCCGGTCAAGGATGATGCCGAGCCCCTTCAGCGTTGCCTCACCGCACTAGCAAGACAGACGAAACCCCCCGATCAGATCATCATCGTCGATAACAACTCCACGGATTCGACCCCGGCCGTCGCACTGGATGCCCACGTTCGAGTCTTGAGCGAGACTCACCCTGGTATTGCCGCCGCAAGCGCTGCCGGTTACGACGCAGCTACTACCGACCTCATCGCCCGACTCGATGCCGATTCCTTGCCGAGTGATCGTTGGGTCGCGTCGATTCTCGACGCGTTCACCAGGCATCCAGGCATCGGCGCCGTCACCGGCCCGGCGACTTTCACCGACGGACCCAGATGGTTGCGGACGCCCGCGGCAATCGTCTACCTCGGGCTCTACTATGCGCTGGTTGCCACCGCGCTCGGTCATCTACCCGTCTTCGGCTCGAATTTCGCCTTGCGCGCGGACGTATGGCGCGACATCCGAACTGAGGTGCACCGTGACGACACCCTCATGCATGACGACATGGATCTCGCAATCCACATCGGGCCCACCCGACGGATCCGGTTCGAGCCGCGCATGTCCCTCGGCATCTCCATGCGGCCACTGACGACCATGACCGGATCAGGTCTTCGCATCCACCGCGGGATACACACGCTCACCGCTCATTGGCCGAACGAACTGCCCTGGTTGCGCGCATATCGACGACTCAAAGATCGGCTGCGGTGAGCCGGCACCCCACAGGATCGAGCGAGACGTCGTGACCGAAGTCCGCCCTGCGCTCCACCCTGGTGGAATCTGTGCCTGCTAAAGGATTCGGACCTCCAACCGGGGCGACATCCTCCAAGAGCTTCGCGTGACGCAGACTGGCTCCCGGATAATGACGAAAGGTCCGCGATCGGCTACGACCAGGGCGTTTGCGGCCGAGGCCGCTCGATCCCGTCAATGGTGAGATCCAGTTTCTCGTCAAAGAAGCACACGTAGTCCCGCACCTGTTCACCGTCGATCAAAGGGTTCTCATACGACCAGGCGAAGTCTCGCGTGACCACGCCGGGAATGACGGGACTGAAGTAGTGGGCGACGCCCTTGTATGCGCAGGAAGTCTCCGTGTCGGACGGCTCGAGTTCGACGAGCACGTCCTCCCTCGGAAAGTAGTACCGAGGGGGCAATCCGGTCTCGAAGAGGATGCGTGCGCGAGTCGTTCGGGCGATGTGGAAGCCCTCAAGCGAGAAACGCAGGTCCTTTGAGGTCGTGCGAATATCAATCCGGGAGAACGGACTATGCGGGTGGCTGATGATCGGGTCGTCCTCTTCGAGCCAGGAATCGAATCCGTCGAAGTCCAGAATCACGTAGCCGTCGAGGTCCGGATCCTCAGCGATGAAACCGTCGATGGCGAACCCGCTTCCGCTTCTTTCCAGGAGCACCGGATGCCCGGGCGTGAGTCTTACGTCGAAGGGAACGCGCGGGTCCCAGACCGGTACCCGCGCGAAATCGCGCCCATTGGTGTCGACGGGTGCCACGGATCGGACGGAGGCGTCGATGTCACGTTCTGGCACGGCGTACGTCGGGACAACGCGTTTGGGTTCCCAGACGAGGAGGGCGTCCTGACTATCGACCACCGTCTGCCCGTCGAGGACGGCCCGGATTCGCTTGGCCGTGGGCTCAATTCGAAGGGCTCCAAGACTCTGCATGAAAAGCTCGCTCACAGTGACCGCCATCGAACCGCCTCCGTTTCCGTCCGACGATAGACCCGCACTTCGGGTAGGGCAAGCACCGCGGAACAGCACCGGCGGGGGTCGATCGCGCCGGCGAGCGTTTTCAGCGAATCCGAAGCAATGACTCTCTTGATCGATAAAACCCGCCGTGCTAAAAAATTTGTAGTGAGTCGCTCGGGCTCATCTTCACGAAAGGGGAATCTTCATCATGACAATGTCTTTCGATCCTTTCAGCGACGTGGATCGCCTCACCGGAATGCTGCTCGGCACTCGTCCCGGGCCCAAGGTCATGCCGGTCGATCTGTATCGCGAAGGTGACAGGTACATCCTGGCCGCTGACCTTCCGGGAGTGGATCCCGGTTCGGTGGACGTGGATGTCGACGGACAGCTGCTCACTCTCCGTGCGCAACGCACGGCAGCAACTGCCGACGGTGCGAAGTGGCTTTCGCATGAACGCCCCTCGGGGTCGTACCTGCGACAGTTCAGCCTGGGGGAGGGCGTCGATCAAGACAAGATCAGCGCACACTATGACAATGGTGTGCTGAGTGTGATCCTCCCGGTCAGCGAGAAAGCAAAGCCGCGCAAGATCCAGATCATGTCGGCAGCGACGGGAAGCGCGGACAACCGAATCGGGGCGTAGCGATCACGGCGGAGGTGGGCATGATGGCTACGGCCATTGCCTCGTTCGAGGCGTCAGTCGATGAGCAGTTCATTCGAATCATCCTCTCGGATTCGGATCTGGTCGACCTCGAGTTCGCAGAACTCATACGGGACTTACGACCGCCAGTAGTGAAAACTGACACCCGACCCCGCCAGGTGCAGCGGAGACGACGCAGTGCAGTCGGACGACGACCGACCAACCGTCATTCGGTCGACAGGACTCGTCGTTACCCTTCGGCCCGATCTCCGCCGGCCTGGAGGCAGTCAGAGTGAATTAGCGAATCACCACGCGAGGCGGCTCCGGAGAAAGTCCGGGGCCGTCTCGCATTTCCGCCGTATGGAGTCCCTCACGAGTGGGGCGTGCCGAGCGGGATGGATGCATCTCCGAAGTCGATGATCGTATAGCGTCCACAGCCGATGCGTCGGCCAGAGCCCCGGTCGAATCCGGTGGGGAACACCCACGGCTGCATGCGGTCACCCTCGATGATGAAGCTCACCTTTGCACCCTCGAGATCCGCGCGATTGGTCAGCCAGGTGTACGGGTTGAACTGGCTGTCTACCTGGATGAGACGCGACGGGTCGGCGATGTAGGCCTTCGGAGCGCGCACCACCCAGAACTGGCCCGCTCCGGTGCGACCCGAGTTCTCCACCCACGTCACCAGGCAACCGAGGTCTGCGTCGGTCGTGGTTGCGGCGGTCACTATCCGAGGTGTGGCGACCACGGACGCGAGCACGGTAACCGCGACGATTCCGAGCGCAAACGTCACGACGACTCGTCGTCCAATGCCGCCGAGGGCGCGAACGAAATGGGCGGGAACCGCGACCACGCCGAGAATCGGCAGGAACACCCATGGCTGCAGATAGCGCTGTGCAATTGTTCCGAGGAGAACCGCGCCGGCCGTGGCGACTATGGGTGCCTCCACGGCGATCAGCGAAACGAACGCCAGCGACGAATCCTTCGTTCTCACCGCACGTCGGAACTGCTGGAACGCAACCACCAGCACCAGCGCGAGAACGAGACACCACAGTGCTCCCGCGAGGGTCGTGGTCGTCTGCTGGAGAAGTCCGCCGTACAGCTGAGGGGATCCGCTGACATTGTCGAGGCGCACGTAATTGCGACTGTCGGCGACGATGGTTCCGGAAAACAGTCCCCGGCCGAAATAGCCGAGGAGAGAGCCGAGGGCGATCGCGGCACCGAACGTGAGAGCCGGCCGTGGTCTCACTGTTCCCGTGATGGCGAGCAGGGCAAGCGCTCCTGCCGCTGGCACCGTCATCCAGCCCAGGTACAGCGGATTCGTCAGCGCGGATACACCGGAGAGCACGATGAGCACACTGAGATGCGGCCACAATCTCGAGTCTCCGGTCGCCAGACCTCTTCTGACCACGCCGACAGTGAGAATCGCGGTGATGATGGTCGACGAGTAGTACGTCGTCGTCGCCATCAATGAGGCCAGTTGGAAGCCGTTGCCAGTGCTCCCGCCCTCCAGGAGCGTGAGCGCGCAGAAAACGCCGAAGGCGCAGAGGGCTCCGGCCACGGGGGATCGGTTCATCGCACGAGTGCCGCTCACCACTCGCAGAGCGGCGTAGAGGGCGAAGAAGTTCAGAATCGCGTTGAGGGTGAGCGTGCCCTTGACACCGAGTCCGATCAGAGAGAGTGCACCGTACACAGCGCCTTCGGGAAGGAAGAGCACCGGTGACATCGCCCAGTCTTGCCGCTGCCCGAGGATGACGGACTTCGACGTGAGCACGTTGAGCACCGAGTCTCCGTCGGCGTAGAGCATCCACGCCTGGGTCTGCGCCAGGTGGGATACCGCGCACAACGTCCGCGCTACGGCGAGGGCTATCCCCAGGAATTCTGCGACCAGCGGGTGCGCACGCCGGTCTGAATCTTGAACCGTTGCAAAGTCACTGCCGACTCTGAGTCGTGTCGCGAACTGCACAGCGCACAGTCTCCCCTGGTTCTGCTACCGGTTCGAGTGTAACGGCTGCCATTTCTACTCGACCGCAGCATCGGCGAAGATCGCCACCGGCCTGGTCCACCCGGCGGAGGCCCCCCGGATCTTCACCGGAAAGCAGGCAATCGAGAACCCATCGGCCGGAAGCTGTTCGAGATTGTGGAGCTTCTCGAGGTGGCAGTAACCGATATCCCGTCCGGCTTTGTGTCCCTCCCAGACGATGCTCGCATCGCGGGTCTCCTGATAGCGCCGGTTCGTGTGGATGAAGGGTGCGTCCCAGCTCCAGGCATCCGTGCCGGTGAGACGTACGCCCTGCTCGAGCAGGCGGAGGGTCGCCTCGCGCCCCATGCCGCATCCGGATGCGACATAGTCGTCATGCCCGTAGCGCTCCCCTGCACGCGTATTGATCACCACGATCTCCAGGGGGGCGAGCGTGTGGTCGATCCGTGCCAACTCGGCGTCGACGTCGTCGGCAGTCACGACATAGCCATCGTCGAAGTGTCTGAAATCGAGTTTCACTGCGGGTTGCAGACACCATTCGAGGGGGATCTCGTCGATCGTCATCGCACGTTCTCCCCCGTTCATGGTCGATGCGTAGTGATAGGGCGCATCGAGGTGGGTGCCGTTGTGGGTTGTCAGGTGAACCCGCTCGATCGCCCATGCTTCGCCATCCGGCAACTCGCTCTGCTCCATTCCGGGGAAGAACGCGAGCAATTCGGGTGCCGAGGCCTGATTGTCGATGTAAGTGATCTCCGGGCGGAATACGGCCGGGTCGGAGACGACGTCATTCTCCAGGTAGATCGACAGGTCGAGTAGTCGTCGCATCAGAAGCCCACTCTGTCGGCGCCCTTCAGACCCAGGATCTCACGGGCCTCGGTCGGTGTCGCCGGCTCGATCCCCATCTCGCGCAACACCCGAACCATCTTCGTGACCTGCTGCGCGTTGGATGTCGCCAGGGCGCCGCGCTCGATGAACAGGCTGTCTTCGAGCCCCACCCTCACATTGCCGCCGAGGAGTGCTGCCTGGGTGGTGAACGGAAACTGGTGGCGACCGGCGGCGAGCACTGACCACTGGAAGTTCTCCGATCCGAAGAGGTGATCGGCGGTCTCTTTCATGAAGACGAGGTTGCGGAGGTCGGGGCCGATGCCGCCGAGGATGCCGAACACCAGCTGAACGAAGAACGGGGGCTTCACAAGGCCCCGGTCGACGAAGTGAGCAAGGTTGTAGAGATGGCCGACGTCGTAGCATTCGTGTTCGAACTTCGTGCCGCTCGATCCGAGCCGCTCCAGGATGTAGGCGATATCACGGAAGGTATTGCGGAAGATGAAGTCGTCCGAGTCGAGAACGTAGGGCTTTTCCCACGGGAATTTCCAGTCGGAGATCCGCTTGGCGGCGGGGAAGATCGCGAAGTTCATCGAACCCATGTTCAGCGAGGCCAACTCGGGCTGGAACGCGGCCGCCCCGGCGAGGCGCTCCGCCACCGACATCTGCGGGCTCCCACCCGTGGTGATGTTGATGACCGCGTCGCTCGCGTCGCGGATCTGTGGAAGGAACCTCGAGAAGATCGCGGGATCACTCGTCGGCTCGCCGGTCTCGGGATTCCTGGCGTGCAGGTGAACGATCGCCGCCCCCGCCTCCGCCGCCGCGATCGCTTCTGCCGCGATCTGTTCCGGGCTGAGCGGGAGAAACTCCGACATCGTCGGGGTGTGCATCGCGCCCGTGATCGCGCAGCTGATGATCGCCTTCGGCATCAGTCGTCCTTCTCGTCCGGCAGCGGGGAAATGGCACCCGAGATGACCGGGAGGAGCAGCCGGGAGTCGTGCTCCCCACCCGTGTACACAGTGGTCTGCCCGCCGAACAGCTCGACGGGGCGATCGTCCGGATCGTTGTGCTGGTACACCGAGGATCCGCGCTGCTCGATTCCGTAGAGCTTCGGCAGGGGGCTCGGAAGACCGTTGTCGAAGTCGTGGCCGGAGACAGTGAGCTGAAGCCGGTAGCCGACTGGGATCACGATCGATGTGGGCCAGATCTCGATATCCAGTGGATAGATCTGCCCTGGCTCGAGAGGTTGCACTTCGTCGTGGCTGTGCACCGGCCGCCATGCGAGGCTGCGTTTCGGGTCGAGTTTTCTGTGGGAGGCGCGCAGCCATCCCTGGGTCACCGGGGCGTTCGGCTCGACGGCGCCGACGAACAGGATCTCCCTGTCGTCGGGGGAGAACAGCCGTAGTGTCACGAACAGGTCGGCGTCCGTGGTGGAGGAGGAGACGAAAAATCGTGCGGCCAGCGGGCCGATCAGCTCGGTCTCGGTCTCGAAGGTCGCCGTGGTGAAATGGACTTCCTCCCGCAGCGCGGTGAACGTTGCGGAGGACGGCTGATCCGGAGCCGCCAGCGCCAGCGTGCCATCGCGCGCGTCGAGGTGAACTTCGGTCCAGGCCGTCTCGGCGAGCGGCCACTCGGTCGCGGTTCGTTTCTCGAATCCATCCACGGTCCTCGCCTTCATCATCACGGCCGGCTGACGTTGCCATCCGTTGTCCTCGCCCTTCAGGAAATGGGCCATGAACCGCTTCTGGATGTCGACGCCGTAGTCGGTGTAGAACTCGGTCCAGTGCTCGAGTCCGTGCAGCTCGAGCCATTTCTGATCCGAGCCGGCACCGAGGAAACCTTCGACGTTTCCCCGTAGGTGCAAGCCTTGCCCGCCCCAGTTGCCGCAGGAGAGCACCGGAACCTCGATATGGGAGAGGTCCGGCACGCGTGCGGCGAAGTAATCGTCGAGCAGCGGATGCGCGAGCTCGTCTTCGCGGATATCCACCCGATTGCGCGCCATCTCTTCCGATGTCAACAGTTCGTCACCGGCGATCGACTCACCCGTAACGGCGCTCCGTCGACCGTTCGGCCCGAGCCCGTGCTGAACGTTCATCACCTGCAGCGGATACCACTTGATCCAGAAGGTGCAGAGCATGCCACCGTGCCTTGTGCCGTCGCGGTACAGGTCGGATGCGCCCTCGAACGGGCAGATCGCCGCGAGGTGCGGAGGCCGAAG
>JANYGT010000130.1 GCA_025362355.1 Lacisediminihabitans sp.
GCACCTCGCCACCTGCGTCGACTGCAGCGACGAGCACCTCGTCGGCCTCCAGCTGACCCGGAAGGTGCAGAGCGCATGCCAGGAGAAAGCTCCAGAAGAGCTTCGCGCCCAGGTGCTGCTGCGTCTCCGCGAGGTGCGCTCCGCCCGCTGACGCTGCCTCTGCGTCGCCCTCGGGCTTTCTCGACGCCACAGCTCCAGCTATGGCGCGAAAGACCCCGTTACGCGGGGGTCCCTGGCGTCATAGCTGGAGCTATGGCCGCTGCAGTTGTGGCCGAGTCGCACACGCTGTACTGCCCGGACGCAGACGCCCGGGCAGTGTCGCGATCAGTGGATCGTGAGAGCGTGATCCATCAGGTCGACGAGCTCTTTCGCGCTGCGCTTCGCCGAACCCGTCGCCGGGGACGCGGATGCGGGACGCGAGGCGACCGAGATCGTGCGGCCCGGTCGAAGGTTCTTGGCGACCTCGAGGCAGACGAATGGCCAGCCACCCTGGTTCTCCGGCTCCTCCTGGGCCCACATGAGTTCGGCATCCGGATACTGGCCGAGCACGGCATCGAGCTGCGCCTTCGGGAGCGGGTAGTACTGCTCGAGGCGTACCAGCGCGACATCCTTCACCTGGCGCTTCTCGACCTCCGCCACCAGGTCGTAGTAGAGCTTTCCCGCGACGATGACGACGCGCCTGACGGCAGACCTGTCGGTGATCGCCGGATCATCGATGACCGGCTCGAACCGCCCGCTGGTGAACTCGGAGACGGCGCTCGTCGCACCGCGCAGTCGCAGCATCGCCTTCGGGGTGAAGACGATCAGCGGGCGGCGCGGACGCGCGTACGCCTGACGACGGAGAAGGTGGAAATAGGAAGCCGGCGTCGACGGGCGGGCGACGGTCATGTTGTTCTCGGCGCACAGCTGGAGATAGCGCTCGATCCGGGCCGACGAATGGTCGGGGCCCTGACCCTCGTAGCCGTGCGGAAGCAGCAGCACGACGCTCGAGCGCTGGCCCCACTTCTGCTCCGCGCTCGAGATGAACTCGTCGATGATGATCTGCGCGCCATCGGCGAAGTCGCCGAACTGGGCCTCCCAGAGCACGAGCGCGTCGGCCCGCTCTACCGAGTATCCGTACTCGAAGCCCATGGCGGCGTACTCGCTCAGCAGCGAGTCGTAGATCCAGAACCGTGCCTGGTTGTCGGCCAGGTTTCCGAGCGGCAGCCATTCCTGGCCGTTCTCGCGATCGTGGAGCACGGCGTGGCGCTGCACGAACGTTCCCCGTCGGGTGTCTTGCCCGACCATGCGAACGGGGGTGCCCTCGGTGAGCAGCGAGCCGAGGGCGAGAAGCTCTCCGAAAGCCCAGTCGATGCCGCCGTTGCGACTCATGTCGAAGCGCTTCTTGAGCAGCTGCTGGAGTTTCGGATGCACGGTGAATGCGGCCGGCGGATTGTTGTGCGCGTCGCCGATGAGCGCGATCACGCTGTCGTTCACCGCGGTGGATGCCGGTTCGCCGGACGCGTCGTCCTGCTGGGACTCGGGGCGTTCCAGATCGGCGACCGCGTTGCCGTCCTGCACGATGATCGGCATCGAGCCGGTCTGCGCCGCGTGGGTTTCGGCGAAGGCACGCTCGAGTCGGTCCTGGAAGTCGGCGTGAGCCGCGTCGTACTCCTCCTGAGTGATGTCGCCGCGACCGACGAGCGCCTCGACGTACAGGGTTCGCACCGAGCGCTTCGCCTCGATCAGGTTGTACATCAGCGGTTGGGTCATCGAGGGATCGTCGCCCTCGTTGTGACCGCGGCGGCGGTAGCAGATGAGGTCGATCACGACGTCGCGGTGGAACTCCTGGCGGTAGGCGAAGGCGAGCTCCGCGACGCGCACCACGGCCTCGGGGTCGTCACCGTTCACGTGGAAGATCGGCGCCTGGATGGTCTTGGCTACATCGGTCGAATAGACAGAGGTGCGACCGTCGATCGCCGGCGTGGTGAATCCGACCTGGTTGTTGATGTTGACGTGCACCGTCCCGCCGGTGCGATAGGCACGCAGCTGCGACATCTGAAGCGTCTCGACGATGATGCCCTGTCCGGCCATCGCGGCATCCCCGTGGACGGCGATGGGCAGGATGCTGAACGACCCGATCGGTTTGCGGTCCTGCTTGGCGCGGACGATACCTTCCATCACACCGTCTACTGCCTCGAGGTGGGACGGATTCGCGGCGATGTAGACCGGGATCTGTTCGCCGGTCGCGCCGGAGAAGGTCCCCTCTGTTCCGAGGTGGTACTTCACATCTCCGGAACCCTGGACGGTACGGGGATCCTGCGTGCCCTCGAACTCGCGGAAGATCTGGCCGTAGGTCTTTCCGGCGATGTTGGTGAGCACGTTGAGGCGGCCGCGGTGGGCCATGCCGATGACGACCTCGTCGAGCTCGGCCTCGGCAGATCCCTGCAGGATGGAGTCGAGGAGGGCGATCAGCGACTCCCCGCCCTCGAGGCTGAACCGCTTCTGGCCGACGTACTTCGTCTGAAGGAAGGTCTCGAAGGCCTCGGCTTCGTTGAGCTTGCCGAGAATGCGCAACTGCTCGTCTTTCGACGGCTTCGTGTAGGCCTTCTCGAAGTGCTCCTGAATCCAGCGACGCTGCTCCGGATCTTGGATGTGCATGTACTCGATGCCGATCGTGCGGCAGTAGGAGTCTCGAAGCACACCGAGGATGTCGCGCAGCAGCGCCGAGCGCTTGCCGCCGAATCCGCCGGTCACGAACTCCCGGTCGAGGTCCCAGAAGGTGAGACCATGACTCGAGATGTCGAGGTCTGGGTGGGTGCGCTGCTTGTACTCCAGCGGATCCATGTCGGCCATGAGGTGGCCGCGAACACGGAACGAGTTGATCAGTTCCTGCACCCGGGCGGTCTTTCCGACCTGGTTGGCGAGGTCGACATGGATGTCGGAGGCCCAGTGGATCGGCTCGTATGGGATGCGGAGGTCGGCGAAGATGCGCTGATAGAAATCGCGCTGCCCGATGAGCAGCTCGTGCACCTTCTTCAGGAATTCACCCGACCCGGCACCCTGGATGACGCGGTGGTCGTAGGTGCTGGTCAGCGTGATGGTCTTGCCGATGCCGAGGTCGGCGAGGGTGGTCAGCGACATCCCCTGGAATTCGGCCGGGTAGTCGAGCGCCCCGGCGCCGACGATCGTGCCGGCCCCCTTCATGAGGCGGGGTACGGAGTGTTCCGTTCCGATTCCGCCGGGATTGGTGAGGGAGATCGTGTTGCCGGCATAGTCGGCGGTGGTCAGCTTGTTGTTGCGGCCGCGCTGCACGACATCCTCGTACGCGGCGAGGAATTCGTCGAAGTTCATCGTCTCGGTGTGCTTGATGCCCGGCACGACGAGCGCGCGTGTGCCGTCGGGCTTCGGGATGTCGATGGCGATGCCGAGGTTGATATGAGCCGGCGAGACGACCGACGGCTTGCCGTCGACCTCCTCGTAGTAGACGTACTGGCTCGGAAACTCTTTGAGCGTCTGAACCATCGCCCAGGCGAGAAGGTGGGTGAACGAGACCTTGCCGCCGCGGGCGCGCTTCAGGTGGTTGTTGATCACGATGCGGTTGTCGATCATGAGCTTCGCCGGCACGGTGCGGACGCTGGTCGCCGTCGGAACGGTGAGGCTCGCATCCATGTTGGCGGCGAGCGACTTCGATGCGCCCTTCAGCGTGGCAACGGTGTTCTGCGGCTCGGCCGACTCGGGGGAGGCCGCGGCAGCCGACGCCGGCGCCTGGGCGGGGATGGGCTGGGGCTTCGGCTGGATGGAGGTCGTGCGCGCGACGGGCTGGCTCGCGGTGATCGTGGCCGGCTCGGCTACGGGGGCAGCGGGTGCCGGAGCTTCAGCGGCCGGGGCAGGCTCTGCGGCGGGCTTGGCCTGCCCGGCGGTCTGGTGATAGCTCTCGAGGATCGGCCACCACGACTGGTCTACCGAGTTCTTGTCGACGAGGAAGCGTTCGTACATCTCGTCGACGAGCCACTCGTTGGCTCCGAATTCTCCAGAGGAGCCATCCCCTGGAACAGTTCCGGTTATTTGGCTAGACACAGCCGACCGCCCACTTTCCCTGCTGCTGTTGACCGCTGCCGCGGTCGTGATCGCTGGTGACGCCGTCAACGGCCTGCCACCTTTCCAGCTTAAACGTTTCCGGCACCAGTTCTGACCCCCGTCCGAGGGATTACCTTTAAAAACATGGAGTTCTACGAGACAGCACCCAGCCACGACCTCACGTACTCCGACGTCTTCCTCGTTCCGAGCCATTCGGAGGTCGGGAGCCGGCTCAGCGTCTCGCTCGCCCCGTCCGATGCGACCGGCGCCACCATCCCGATCGTGTCGGCCAACATGAATTCGGTGACCGGTCCTCGCCTGGCCGCGACGCTCGCTCGCCGTGGCGGACTCGGGGTTCTGCCGCAGGACCTTCATCTCCAAGACCTGGATGCCGCCATCCGCTGGGTGAAAGACCAGCCGGTCGCGTTCGACACCCCGGTCGTCATGCGCCCCGACCAGACCGTCGCCGACGCGCTGCGCCTCGTGCCGGCCGTCGGTGGCCACGGTATCGTGCTGCACGACGCGAACGAGCATTTCCTCGGCTGCATCCCGGCATCCAGACTGGGAACCACGCTGCCGGATGCGCGCCTCGGCGACCTTCTGCACGGACAGCTGGCGTCCATTGATGCGGATGACGTCACCAGCCCCCGCGCCGCCTTCGACCTCATGGTCGCGGCCGACATCGATTTCGCTCCGGTGCTGCACCACGGGGCGCTGATCGGCACCCTCAGCCGCACCAGTGCGCTCCGGTCCACGCTGTATCAGCCTGCCGTCGATGCGCACGGACGGCTCAGGGTCGCAGCGGCGCTGGGCATCACCGGGGATGTCGTCAGCAGGGCGAGGGCGCTCGCGGCGGCCGGGGTCGACGTGCTAGTGCTCGACACCGCCCACGGTCACCAGGCCGGAATGCTGCGCGCCATCCGAGCCGTGGCGGAACTCGGCCTCAGCATCCCGATCGTCGCCGGAAACGTCGTCACCGCCGCCGCAGTGCAAGACCTCGCCGACGCCGGGGCGAACGTCATCAAGGTCGGCGTCGGACCGGGGGCGATGTGCACGACGCGCATGATGACCGCGGTGGGTCGCCCGCAGTTCTCCGCGGTGCTCGAGACGGCGGAGGCCGCCCGCGAGGTCGGGGTGCACGTCTGGGCGGATGGTGGTGTGCGGTACCCGAGAGACGTCGCGCTCGCGCTCGCGGCGGGCGCGACATCCGTCATGATCGGATCCTGG
>JANYGT010000133.1 GCA_025362355.1 Lacisediminihabitans sp.
GACGGTGTCCTCCTGTGTCGACGGCATCATCTCCTCCTTCATAACACCGGCTGGCAGATCACCCGCGAGGGTGGCAACTACTTCGTTCGGCCACCGGCGTCGGTCGATCCGAACCGCGCGCTCATTCGATTGAGAAGTCGGAATCCGATCATGGATACGATCCGGCGGGCAGCGTGAAACGCGCGCCGAAGGCATTCCCAGGTGACGCACGATCACTGGGAGACTTGCACCATCGACATCTCACGCCTGTACTCCGTCCATGTCATCGTGCGCGAGGCACTGTCCTTCGACTTGACCACCCTGTTCGCTCGGTCTGCACCGATCGAGATTTCACCACTCCTCCTGGTCGGGCTGCTTGTGGCTGCGGCGCTCCTGAGCATTCCACGAGCAAGCTGGCGGTATTTCGGGCTGTTCACGACCCTCGTCCACGAACTCGGTCATGCGTTCGCTGGAGTGCTCACCGGGCGAGTCGTGCACGGCATCCGTATTCGGCGCGATCATTCCGGGGATGCCGTCAGCAGCGGACGCGGCACGACAAGCTCGGTTATCAGCGGTGTGCTCGGCTACCCAGCACCCGCGATAGTCGGTGCCGCTCAACTGTGGAGCGTGTTCAACGGCTACACGGCCATCGCGCTGTTCGTCGGCGGGGTGATCCTCGTTGTGACTCTGCTCGTGATCCGCAACCTGTTCGGTGCGGTCGTGGTGATCGTTTCAGCAGCGGTCAGTGCCGCGCTCTGGTTCTCCGCCACCCCCACCGTGCAGAGCTACGCGCTGCTGGTGATCGGGATCGCTCTGCTCGTCGGATCCGTGCGCGGGCTCGCCACAGTGATCGGCGTGCACGTTCGCCACCGCGCACAACTCGCCGCCTCGGATGCCTACCTGCTCTATCGCAGCACGAAAGTTCCGTCAGTCGTGTGGCTGGCACTGTTCACGGTCATCATCGCCGCGAGCATTGCATTCGCCGTATCGAGCTACCTGGCGCGCTGAACGGGCGGCCAGCGAAGACAACGGTGTCAGCGCGGCCCGCGCGGCGCGCGAAGACAACGGTGTCAGCGGTGCCAGCGCGGCCAGCGGGACGGCGAAAGCGTCGTCGATCAGTACCGCTGGGATGGTGTCGGGCAGCGGGTCAGACGGTGGCCAGGGCCATCGCATCGGCGGTCAACTCGACCGAGCGAAGGCGATCCTCGATGGTGCGCGACTGGTGGGCGATGATCAACTCGTCCGCCGCGATGGAAGCGGCGAACTCGTCCAGGAATCCGCGCACCTCGCTCGCGGTGCCCACAGCGGAGTAGCGCATCATGTTCGCGATCTCGCGGCCCTGCGGTGTGGTGAGAAATTCATCGATCTGGTCGTCGCTGTAATCGGGCGCCGATGGACCGCGCGAGATCATCCCGCGCACCCGCGAACGACGGGTGATGTCGAACTGCCGACGCGCATCCGCCGCATCATCGGCGGCGATCACATTCACCGCGGCGATCGCGTAGGGCTCGGCGAGCTGACGCGAAGGCTGGAAATCACGACGGTAAATGGCCATCGCCTCATGCAGGGCATCCGGAGCGAAATGCGAGGCGAACGCGTACGGCAGACCGAGCGCCGCGGCGAGTTGCGCGCCGAAAAGGGAGGATCCGAGGATGTAGAGCGGAACATTGGTGCCGGCACCGGGAATCGCCTGCACACCGGGCACGATCGACTCGCCGCGGAGAAATGCCTGGAGTTCGACGACATCCTGAGGGAAGTCATCCGAGGCACGGGGGTCGCGACGCATCGCGCGAGCCGTGTTCTGATCGCTACCAGGGGCACGTCCCAGGCCCAGATCGATGCGACCCGGGTAGAGCGAAGCGAGAGTGCCGAATTGCTCTGCGATGGTCAGCGGCGAGTGGTTCGGAAGCATGATGCCGCCGGATCCGAGACGGATCTTAGACGTCTGACCCGCCACATGTCCGACGAGGATACTCGTCGCCGACGAGGCGATCGTCGGCATGTTGTGGTGCTCCGCGTACCAGACGCGAGTGTATCCGTGCTTCTCCGCAGCCTGCGCGAGGGCGACCGAATTGGCAAAACTGTCGGCAACAGACTGCCCGGGGGCGATCGGGGCGAGATCGAGAATGGAGAGCGGAATGGTCATTCGGCGTGCCTTCTAACGTTGGTCGGTCCGTCGGGTGCAACGCCGCGGCGGCATGAAACGTTCCCACGCATTTCCCTCGTTCTAGGCTGTTGTCACCATGTCGTTTCTCTCTTCGTCCTCGCGGGAGGCGATAGCCGCGTTGCAGACGGCAACCGATCCGCTTGCACGGCTCGGTGCGATTCGCGCAGCAGCAGTGGCACTCGAAGCAGACCGGGCAGCCCTCGCGGCCGTCCGCGACGCGTTGGCAGCGGACGCTACCTGGGACGAGATCGCGGAGGCCGCCGGCATGAAACCGGCTGCGGCGAAGTGGCGCTGGCAGGGCTCCGACGAGGAGATCGCCGCGCGAGCGGAAGCCGGTCGCAAACGATCGGCGAGACCGAGCAGCGTACCAACGGACCTCCCCGGCTACTCCGTCGCGGATGCCGCCGCCCGACTCGGTCTCACCGTGCAGGCCGTGTATCTGCGGATCAGCCGAGGTCAACTGGCCGCCGAGACCGTCGAACTCACGGACGGCCGAAAGTACAAGCGTGTGATGCTGGCGGGCGCCGCTGCCGCAGACACAACCGGACCTCATTCACAAGAGACCGACGACGACTCCGACGCCAGCAACCCCACCAGCGACTCGGACGCCAGCAACCCCACCGGCGACTCGTACACCAGCGACTCCGACACCAGCGAGTCCGACACCAACAACCCCGACAGCAGCGACTGATGCTCTACCTCGGCATCGATCTCGCGTGGGGTGAAGGATCAGCGACGAAGGTCGCCAACGAGACCGGACTCGCCGCGCTCGATACCGACGGGATGATCGTGGCCGCCGGCTGGGCGCGCGGGATCGATGCGGTCGTCGAGTGGGTGACGTCCACGTTGGCGGAGCGGGGTGAGTCGACAGGTACCCGCGAGGGAGCGTCAGGTGAGACCCGCACGAGCACCGGCTGCATCATCGGAGTCGATGCCCCGGTCGTGATCCCGAACGCGACGGGAATGCGCCTCGCGGAACGTCAGGTCGGGATGGGTTATGGACGCTGGAAAGTGGCAGCGAATCCCAGCAACATGGCGATGGGCTGGAAAGGCGGACTCACCCTTCGGCACCGTCTCGAAGCGCTCGGGTTTGTCCATGTCGACGGTCGGCACCCTGCGGAAGACGGAGCGCGGAGTTTCTTCGAGTGCTATCCGTACACGACCCTGGTCGGGATGACGGAGCTCGGCTACGACACGGAGCGTCCGCGCTACAAACGTCTCGACCGCTCCCTCCCGGTCGCCGAGGCGCGAGCCGCCCGGGCCGCCGCCGGCGACGAGCTGATCCGGCGGATGGTGGCGCTGGATGTCGCGACTCCCCCACTGCTGATGACGAGTCATCCGCTCACCGAGTGGCTCACGAACGAGCCATCGCCCCTGCTCGACGGCCCGTACAAGCATCGCGAAGACCTGCTCGATGCGGTGCTGTGTGCGTGGACGGCATCCATCTGGCACCGTCACGGCGACACCCGGGTGCAGGTACTCGGCCGGGATGACGCACCGGATTCCGCCGGGCTACTCGGCACGATCATCGCGCCGGCCCGGGACGAACAGCGGGTGCGCTGGCCGCGCTGAGATGGCCCGGGCACTGCCGAGCCGCCATGCCGCAGGCGATTGACGCCCCGCACAGGTTGGCGTGTTTAGGCTGGAGGGATGTCTGACAGCAGTTCGATTTCCGGCGGTTCCGCGATCCCACGCGGTCGTGCGAGCCTCGAGGTGTTACGCGCCGAAGCGGCCCAGGAACTCGAGACCGTCGTGCACGAACGGCTGCTCGCCGGCGAAGATCCGTGGGCGTTCATGGAAGAGTTGCTCACCGTCGACGAACTGGTCGTCTGGTTGTTGAGGGCGGATGCGATCACCGCGGACGGCGGGCAGCATCCATCGTCCACCCGCGAATATCGCGTGCTGAGGCAGATCGCGCTGCAGTATCCGCCACTGACGTCGACGGTCTGGCGGATGCTCGGACGGGTAGACGAACCGAGCGAGCGCGGATTCTCACGACGGTAGGACGGGCGAATTCGGCCGGTTGACCAGGCGCGGCCGGTTGACCAGGCGCGGCTGGTCGAACAGGACCGGCGTGCCGCATCTTCACCAGGTGCTGTCGCCCCGCATCACAACGTCTGAACCACCGTCGATGAAGACGATCTGGCCACAGAGGTGCGCGTTCTCCTCCCCCGTCAGCCAGGCGAGCAGGTAGGCGACCGAGCGCGGTTCGAAGAATCCGTTCAGCGGCATCGGCACCATCTTCGCCAGCCCGTCGCGCTGCGCCTCCGTGCCGGTCAGATCGGCCGTCATCGGGGTCAGCACGACCCCGGGTGCGACCCCGTTCAGCGGAATACCCGCACCGGCCCAGTCAGCGGATGCCGCATTCCGCCGTATCCAGCGGGCGAGAGCCTGTTTCGTCGTGCCGTAGATTGCCGACCCCGCCTCGGCACCCCGGTCGGCGAGCACCTGCGCGCGCACGAGCGCGTCGGCCTCCGTTCCGTCGAGGAGGTCGCCGAGCAGCTCGGAATCCGGCGGGAACAGCGACGCCATCGACGTCACGGCGACCGCGCGCGGGGCGGGTGAGCCGGCGAGGAGCGGACGAAGTCCGTCCAGGGTCGCCAGCGTTCCGTAGTAGTTGACCGCCGCCGTCGCCGCGGTCGGGGAGGCGAGCCCTGCGATGGCGAGGATCGCGTCGATTCGGCCGCCGCTGAGAGCGGTCACCTGCTCGACCAGGTCGGACCGGCCGGCCTCCGTCGCCAGGTCGACCGTGACATCCGCGTTCCGAAGATCGACTCCGATGACCGTTTCGCCGCGCTCGAGCAGCAATTCGCGAGTTGCTTTTCCGATTCCGCTTGCGGCGCCGGTGACGACAGACGTGCGAGACATGGTGATGAACCCTTCTGACGGACGTCGAGCATCCACCCGACAGGTCCATCGTGCCGAAACGGGTCGTCGAAGGGCGGGACTTAGGTCACGGGATCTCGGTCAGGTCGTTTCGAGCACCGTAGCGGCCGCATCCTCCTCAGCGCGTCTCTTCGACAGCGCCCTCCATTCGCCGCTCGCGACATAGGTGAACATCACGTTGATCGTCGCGAGGATCGGCACGGCGAACAGCGCGCCCGGGATGCCCGCGACATACGATCCGGCCGCGACTCCGAGCACGACGGCGAGTGGATGCACCTTGACGGCGGTGCCCATCACGAGAGGCTGGAGCACATGCGCCTCGAGAAGGTGAACTCCGAGCACGCCACCCAGCATGATGACCGCCTGGATGGGTCCGACGTAGACGAGCGCGATGGCGACGGCGATCACTCCGGTCGCGATGGCCCCGACCACCGGGATGAATGACGCGAGGAACACCACGATCGCGATCGGGATGGCAAGCGGCAGTCCGAGGAAGAAGGCGAAGAGGCCGATCCCGACGGCGTTGACTGCTGCCACGAACACCTGCACCCGAACGAAGGTGGTGAGGGTGAGCCATCCGGCCTTCCCCGCTCCGTCCACCGCCGTGCGCGCCCGACGCGGGAACAGCTTCGTCACCCAGCGCCACACTCCGGTGCCGTCGATCAGCAGGAAGATCGTGGAGAACAGCACGAGCAGCGCCCCGGTGAGGAGGTGCAGACCGGAGGTTCCGATCGTCAGCGCACCGCTCGCCAGGTTCTTGCTGTCCGACTGGATCGCCTTGCCGATCTGCGCGAGATAGGAGTTGTACTGGGAGTCGGTGACCTGCAGCGGTGAGGTCTTCAGGAACGTGCGGAAGTTCGTGTAGGCGCTGACCGAACGCTTCTCGAGATCGGGAAGCCCGGCGCGCACCTGCACCACGACGAGGAAGATCAGTCCGCCGACCACGACGATGAAGACGACGAGCGCGATCACGATCGACAGCCATTTCGGCAGGCCGTTGCGTCTCAGGAAGTTTACGAACGGCACGAGCAGCGCCGAGATGAGCAGCGCGACCATGAACGGGATCACGATCTCTTTCAGGTTCACGATCAGCAACCCGAAGACGACGAGCGCGCCCGTCACCGCGAGGATGCGCCAGGCCCACTGTCCGGCGATCTCGACCGCCACCGGAATGGATGCCTCGACCTGTGCCTTTCGCGCCGGTCCGGTCGGTACCGGTTCCGGGCGTGGCACTCCCCTCGGTGCTGATTTTCTCAAAAGTGCCATGCCGACCAGTAAACCCCGTGCCGCACGCAGCCACCAGCCGGTTGCCCGGCGACCGCGCGTGCTGTACCGGCGACGCTGATCACTTCACCAGCGAGAGCTGCGGCGGCGACGGCGGCTCGTCGTCGGGCTCGGGGTCGTCGTCGGGCTCGGGGTGCGGGTCGGGGAGCTGTTCCGCCGCGATGACCTGCTCGCGCTGGTCGGCCGTCGGGGCGAGGAAGGCGCCCATCGCCGCGCTCAGCGACCAGGGGTCATCCACTCCGCAGAGCTCGCGAGCACTGTGCATGCTGAGCAACGGGATGCCGACATCGATGGTGCGGATGCCGAGCCTCGTCGCCGTCAGTGGTCCGATCGTCGAACCGCAGGGCAGCGCGTTGTTCGACACGAATTCCTGGGAGCGGACACCAGCCTGCGCGCAGGCACGGCGCCACTCGGCCGCACCGAGGGCATCGGTGGCATACCTCTGGTTGCCGTTGATCTTGAGGAGAGGACCACCGTTCACGATCGGGCGGTTGACCGGATCGTGACGCTCCGGATAGTTCGGATGGACGGCGTGCCCCGCATCCGCCGAAAGGTGCCACGAGTCCGCAAAGGCGCGTGCCCGGTCGACCGGATCCGGCGCGAGACGGGTCAGCACCTCCTCCAGGAACGACCCGGAGGCGCCGGAACGGGATTCGGAGCCGACCTCCTCGTGGTCGAACGCGGCGAAGACGGTGATCGGTGGTTCGTCCGCCGGCTCGGTATTCGACGCGGGAACGGCGATCAGTGCGGCGAGCCCGGCGTGTACCGACGAGAGATTGTCTAATCGACCCGATGCGAACAGCCGTTCACCGAGCCCGAAGACCTGCGGGGCCGCCGTGTCTGCCACCACGATGTCGTAACCGACGACGGTCTCCCCGGCGCGCCCGGCGAGGGTTGCGAGATGGGCGATGACATCGGCCCCGGCGAGACCGCCCACGCCGATCACCGGATTGAGATGCTGTTGCGGATTGAGCTTCAACCCCTCGGAGTTGACCGCGCGATCGAGATGCACGGCGAGCTGCGGGAAGCGGAGGAACGGTCCGGTGCGCACGAGTCCGACCGAGCCGTCCGCGAAGACCAGACGCCCGGCGAACTCGAGTTCACGGTCGAGCCACGAGTTGTAGAGCGGTCCTCCGTAGACCTCGACCCCGGCCTGCAGCCACCCGAATGCCCCGGTGGTCGGGTTCGGCTTGAGAGTGAACCCGGGTGAGTCGGTGTGGGCGCCGATGATGCGGAACGGGGTGATCGGTGTCGCTGTGGCCGGAACGGCCCAGGCCACGATCGCCCCGTCACGGACGACGAAGAACCGCCCCGACGTCGAGCGCTTGGCCCGCCGACCACGCGCCTCCTGGGCGTTCTGCTCGCGACTCGGCCAGGCATCCGCTTCCGAGAGCTGCTCGAATCCCGCTTCCTGGAGGCGTCGACCGGCCTCCGCGACGGCGTGGAAGCTGGACGGGGACGCCCGAACGAAGGCGGCGAGATCGTCGAGGTGGTCACGGTGTTGGGTCACCACCCCATCAAACCATGGCGCGTTCGTCGAGCTTCCCGCTACTCGTACCTCAGTGCGTCGATCGGGTTCTGCCGGGCGGCTCGCCGGGCCGGCAGCGTGCCGGCGAGGAATGCGATCAGCATGACCGCCAGGATGATCACAGCGATGGAGGTCGGGGCGAACTGCAGCAGGTGCAGCCCCGGAAGTCCCGATAGCACGGTTCGCGACAGCGCACTGCTGATCACCGAGCCGATCCCGATTCCGAAGACGACCCCGATCGCGCTGCCGAGGAATCCGATGAACACCGCCTCGATGCTGAAGAGCGCGTAGATCCGCCCACCACCCATCCCCATCGCCTTCATCAGCCCGATCTCACGAGTGCGCTCCTGCACGCTCATCAGCAGGGTGTTGATGATCCCGAATCCGGCGGCGATGAGGGCGATGATCGCGAAGGCATCGAGCACCCCGACGATGCCGTTGATCACCGTCTCGAACGATCCGAGCTGGTCGGCGACGGTCTGGCCGGTGTAGCCGGCATCCTTCAGCGAGGTCTTGATCGTGGCGACCTGCGCCGTCGACGAGCCCTTCGCGAAGGTCACCGTCGCGCTGGCGTAGCCGGTCTTCACGCTCGCCGGCTTTCCGGTCGCCTGGATCGATTTCAGAGAGTTCGACAGTGCGGTGTTCAGGCCAGCGCCGCTCCCGAAGAGCGTCTCGTTCTGGATGCCGACGACGGTCGCCGTCACGACGCTCTGGGCTCCGGCATAATCGGTGATCCCGATCGTCACCGTCTTGCCGATCGCTGCACTCGCGGTCGAGAATCCGACGGTCGAGGTGTAGGTCGTCG
>JANYGT010000269.1 GCA_025362355.1 Lacisediminihabitans sp.
CATTGGGCAGCGGTCAGGGCGGTGCCGATCTCTGCCGGGTCGTAGTGCAACCACCAGTAATCGGTTTCGCTGATCGTCATCAGGAACGCCCGGATACTGAACCGTGCGACCTCGGCCGGTGGCTTCCGGAGGGCCGGGGAGCCGGTCGAACGAGCCGTGCTCCTTGCCGCGCGAGCACGGGCCAGTGCATCTTTCGCCGCCTGGGCCAGTATCTCTGGAGCTTCCACCGCGTGCAGATGCCGTAGCTCCAATGTGGCGGCCTGCCGGACGCTCGTCGCCGACGTCAGCTCGCCGGTGGTTTGCGCCGCTCTCACGTTCAGGAAGTGGCCGTGGACCTTTCCGTCCGCGTCCATCGCCGTGAGCTCCCGGATCGCCACAGCGCGGAGGTTGTCCGGTGTTGCGGGATCCTTCGCGAGGCGTTCCACCTCGAGGACGTGCTCGAGTGTGAACTCCGACCGTTTTCCGGTGATGGCCTTCGCGGCCTGGAATCGCGCGATTCCGTGCGGTCCTACAGAATCTGTAGGACCGCGTGACGCAGCACTCGACCCAGCACCGAATTGCGTTGCGAGCTGGCGCCGTGCTGCATCCTCTTGATAGAGCTTCTTCAACTCCGCATACAGTCGGGCTGCCTCTGTTGGAGTGAGACTTTTGCGCATGGTGTTCTCGTGTTGTTCGGCGAGGATCCGTTCGAGGTCGGTGGAGATCCCGGAGCGTACCCACACGTTCACCGTCTTCCAGCCGAGTTCGACCACCGCCGCATAGCGGCGGACCCCGCAGATCAGGGTTCCGTCCGGGCTGATGGTGATCGGTTGCAGCAGGCCCAGCAGTCGGATGGAGGCGACCAATTCGTCCAGGTCGCCGAGATCAGAGCGGAATCGGTGCCCGACATGGATCGAGGCGACTGCGCGGGCGAGTTCGATGTGGCCTTCGCTCATGCCGCGCACCATTCCGCCGTGGTACCGGCGACGGCCAGCACAAGGGCGTCGTCGGCGAGGAGGGTCGCCGCGGTCTCCCCCAACAAGACCCGGGCCAGGATCCCGCGCTGGGACGGGATCCCGGGAGCGGTTCTGCCTCCGAGGAGCAGCCGCACCAGGTGTGTCCAGGAGGACCGGGGAATATCCAGTTGCGCGGGGATCGAGGAGTCCCTGCGCAGGGATTCAAACGCCGTGTCTCGGTTCCCGACGGAGGCCAACCGGTCGGTCACGTAGTCGACGCTCGCTTCGGCCACCTCCTCGGGCCAGCCCAGAAGCGCAAGGAACCGCACCGCCTCTCCAGTCAGCGACACCGCGGACTTTTCATCCGTCGCTGTGTTGTCTCTGCTTGTGTGGAGAATGTCGAAGACGAATTCTTCGTGCTCGCCGGCCCGGATCGGGGGGTCATCAACGAGTTTTGCTGGGTGGCGGGCTCGCTCGGTGGAGATCATGTGCCGGTCGGCTCGCGTTTCCGCTTTCAACGTGCGGGCCACCGCAGTGGTCACGACCGCCCACGGGTCATCCGCGTGTCGAGTCGCCGCGGCGACCATCGCCAAGAAGGCGGCATGAGCGGCATCCGCTTCGTCGCGATGCCATTTCGTGGCCAACCGCCGATACTTGTTCGCGGCGAACAACACCAGTTCGCGGGCTTCCGGGTCGGCGTTCCAGGCGCCGTGCCCTCCGCCGTGCAGACGGTTCAGGACAGTGCGAAGCCCTTCGGTGGTGGCGAAGCCTGGTGTGTTCGGTTCTTGTTCCAACAGGGTGTGCATGACGGGCGGGTCTCCTTCGGCGAAATTGGGTCGTTGCGATGAGATAGCGGCCGGCGGGTGGATCAGCGGCCGATGGCGTCGCGCCGGGAAGTCGCTGGCCCGTTGCATCCGAACGCTGAGGGCGGGGGCAGGCGGCGCCTTCGATTGGACGGGGTGATCGCCTCGTGTAGTCGTGTACGGGCCCACCTGTGGGCGTCGCGGTGGGCATCAGCTCCGCGCGTCATCATGTCCGCGCTGACCCGGTGGACCAGTTCGGTGGGGCGAAGCCACTCGATGCCGTGAAGGTCACGACCGTGTCCGTCAGGGTTCGGCGAGGAGGTGGCGTCGCGAGTTAGCTCCGTCAACGCCCACGCCGGACGGTCGCCCGTGCTCGGGTCCGCTTTCTGAAGCGAGCGTGGCTGCCGGTCTGCGGGTTCGGTTGCATCGGTCGAGGTGTCGTGGTGAGCCATTAATATTCCTGTTCACGTTCGTCGTCGGGTTGGGGCCTTGGGTAGACAGCGCGCCGAGCCGAATACCCCGTCCACCTTCAAGGGGTGGCTGGGGGAAACCGAAGTGGGCCAATCGTGCCC
>JANYGT010000160.1 GCA_025362355.1 Lacisediminihabitans sp.
TGCGTCGCATCCGAGGTGCAGCCGGTCAGAAAGGCGGTGAAGCGGCCCTGACGCGAGGAACGTCCGAAGACGAGAATGGCGCCGACAATACCGACCAGCACGATCGGCAGGAGGAAGAGTCTGAACTTGACCCCGGCGAAGAACAGGGCGCCCATGACGATTGCGGTGAGGATCATCGACGTCCCGAAGTCACCGCCGAGCAGCACGAGTCCGATCGCGGTGCCGGCGACCGGCACGATGGGGATGACGAGTTCCCGCCACTCCTGGATGCGATCACCCTTCTTCGCGAGGACGAGTGCAAGCCACACCACGAGCGCGACCTTGATGAGTTCCGAGGGCTGGAAGGTGACCCCGGCGATCGCCACCCAGTTACGGTTTCCGTTAACCGCCTTTCCGAGGTGCGGAACGAAGACAAGCAGTTGGAATCCGATCGCGACGATCATGAAGATGCCGGCCCAGCGTCGCCAGAAGGCCAGCCGCATCCGCGCTGCGAGGAACATCACCGGCAGCCCGAGGGCGGCGAAGATCACCTGGCGCAGAAATCCGGAGAACGAGTCGCCGCCCGTCTTGAAGTCTTCGACCGACGACGAGGACAGCACCATCACCAGTCCGAAGACGACGAGGAACAGCGTCGCGCCGAGGAGGAGGAAGTAGTTTCCCGTCTCCGCGGCGAAGATGCGCTTGACCCGCACGATCGCCGCCGGCCCGGCCGCCTGCCCGGTCGAGACGGGCTCTGCTGTGAATGGTGGCTGTCCGGTCGATCGGGGCTGTCCGGTCGGTCGTCGCTGCCCGGTCGATCGTGGCTGTCCGGCGGGCTCAGGTCGCCGGCTGGGACGGGATCGGGGAATGCTCGTCGTCATCCGGCCCTCCAAAGAGTTCGTGTACTGCGTTGGCGAAACGGACCCCCCGGTCCGCATAATCCGTGAACTGGTCCATCGATGCCGCCGCCGGAGCGAGCAACACGGTGTCACCGCTCTCGGCCACCGCGAACGACAGCCCGACAGCGGTCGGCATCACCTCTTTAGTGTCTGCTGTCGCGACCTCGAAGACCGGGAGTTCGGGCGCGTGTCGCCTGAAAGCTTCAAGTAGAGGTTGACGGTCGACGCCGATGACGACGGCGGCGCGCAGGCGCGCGATGTTCGTGGAGACGAGAGCGTCGACATCCACTCCCTTGAGCAGCCCGCCGACGATCCAGACGATCGACTCGAAGGAGTCGAGGGCGGCCTGCGCGGCGTGCGGATTGGTCGCCTTCGAATCGTCGACGAAGCGAATCCCCTCGCGGCTCGCGATGGTCTCGGTGCGGTGGTGATCGAGCCGGAACCCCTGGATCGCGGAACGGATGTCATCGGTCGACACCCCGACGGCCCGCGCGAGAGCCGACGCGGCCAGCACATTCGCGATCATGTGCGGCGAGCCGAGTCCGACCGTCTCGAGGTCGTCGATCGTCGCGATCTCGAGTGCCGACCGGTGCCGATCGGCGAGAAACGCCCGGTCGACGAGCATGTCGCCGACCATACCGACGTCGCTCGGGCCCGGCATGACGAGACCGAAGCCGATCGCGCGACAGCCCTCGACGACCTCTGCCTGTTCCACGAGCTCGCGGGTCGACTCGTCTTCCAGGTTGTAGACGCAGGCGATCCTCGCGCGTTCGTAGACCTTCGCCTTCGCCGCGCGATAGGCCTCGCCGGACCCGTGCCAGTCGAGATGGTCATCCGCCAGGTTGAGACAGACGGCAACCGCGGCGGACATGCTGTCGAGGTAGTACAGCTGAAAGCTCGAGAGCTCGACGACGAGCTGGTCGAACCCGAGCGGATCACGGATCGCGTCGAGCACCGGGATGCCGACATTTCCGCAGGCTATCGCTCGCCGGCCGCCCGCGACGAGCATCGCCGTCGTCAGCTGGGTCGTCGTGGTCTTACCGTTGGTGCCGGTGATCGCGATCCAGGCGGCCGGCTCACCCGTGCCCTGGTCGAGCACCTTATCGCGAAGGCGCCAGGCCAACTCGACATCGCCCCAGACAGGTGTTCCGGCATCGATCGCCCGTCGAACGAGTGGATGCGTCGGCCGGAACCCCGGCGAGACGATGACGAGCTCGGCGCCGAAGTCATCCAGCTCGCGTTCGAGCTCGGATCGCCGGAGCCGGACGCCGATGACCTCGAGCAGGTCGGCTGTCGCCGCATCGGCGTCGGACGCGAGCACGAC
>JANYGT010000176.1 GCA_025362355.1 Lacisediminihabitans sp.
GTCGCGGAGAGGTCTCGCCCGCGGGTCGGGCCCGACGGGCCGCCGAAACCGCCCGACGACCGGCCGAAGCCACCGCCGCCGAACATGCCACTGAAGATGTCTTCGAAGCCGCCGCCGCTCGAGCGCTGGCCGCCCTGGGCGCTCTGGTTGAACATCCCGCCGAAGACGTCTTCGAAGCCGCCGCCCTGCGCGCCTCCCCCGGACGTGAAGCGCGGACGACCGGGACCCATGGCCCGCATCTGGTCGTATTCCTTGCGCTGCTCTGGATCGCCGAGCACGGAATGCGCTTCGCTGATCTCTTTGAATTTCGCCTCGGCCGCGGCGTTACCGGGATTGGAGTCCGGGTGATACTTGCGCGCGAGCTTGCGATAGGTCTTCTTGAGTTCGGCCTCGGAGACGTCTTTCGAGACGCCGAGCACCGCGTAGAAGTCTTTGTCGAACCAGTCCTGGCTGGCCACTGGCCCCTGCTTTCATCGTGAAGTCGGTGCTCGAGCCTGTCGTACTGACAGACCCGAGCACCGGATGTTTCTATTCTGCGGGAACGGAGACGGCGACCTTCGCCGGCCGCAGAAGGCGTTCGCCGATCATGTATCCCGGAGCCACGACGTCGGCGACGGTGTTGACCGTCACGTCCGGCGTCGGCAACTGGATGAGCGCCTCGTGCAGATGCGGGTCGAACACATCGCCCTTCGCCCCGACGGTCTTCAGTCCGAGCTTCTCGAGACTCCCGCGGAACTTCTGCGCGATGACGACCATGGGTCCCTCGGTGAGATCTCCGTGGGTCTCGGCGAGGGCGAGGTCGTCGAGCACCGGGAGGAGCGCCTTGACGACCTCCGCGATGTTCAACTCCCGCGTCGCCTCACGGTCGCGCTCGACGCGCTTGCGGTAGTTGGCGAACTCGGCCTGCACCCGCTTGAGATCGGTCAGGATCTCGGCGAGGGGATCCGGCGCGCCATCCGGCTCGGATGTCCCGCCGCCGGCCAGGAAGGCGAGGTCCTCGTCGCTGAACGAGGTCTCGACATCCGGGCCCTCGAACCCCTCGGACGGAAGCCCGCCCGTGTCGTCGGGCTCCTCCGAGCCCTTCCCTGGCTTCTTCTTGTCGGCCATCCGCTACTTCTTCTTCGGCTCGTCGGCTTCGTCTTCGACGACCTCGGCGTCGACGATGTCCTCGTCGGTGCCCGCGGCGGGCGTCTCGCCCTCCGCCGGAGCCTCGCTCGCAGCTTGCTCCTGCGCGTAGATCGCCTGGCCGAGCTTCTGCTGGCTCTCGGTGAGCTTGTCGAACGCGGTCTTCAGGGCCGTCTCGTCGTCTCCGGCGAGCGCGCTCTTCAGTGCGTCGACATCCGCCTGCACGTCGGTCTTGACGTCTTCGGGGATCTTCTCGGCGTTCTCCTTGATTAGCTTGTCGGTCGAGTAGGCGAGCTGCTCCGCGGTGTTGCGGGTCTCGGCGGTCTCCCGACGCGCCTTGTCCTCCGCCGCGTGCTCCTCGGCCTCGCGCACCATGCGCTCGATGTCGTCTTTCGACAACGACGAGCCGCCGGTGATCGTCATCGACTGCTCCTTGCCGGTTCCCTTGTCTTTCGCCGAGACGTGCACGATGCCGTTGGCGTCGATGTCGAAGGTGACCTCGACCTGCGGGATGCCGCGGGGTGCCGGTGCGATGCCCTGGAGCTCGAAGGTTCCGAGGTTCTTGTTGTCGCGGGTGAACTCGCGCTCGCCCTGGAAGACCTGGATCGCGACGGACGGCTGGTTGTCATCCGCCGTCGTGAAGGTCTCGCTTCGCTTCGTCGGGATGGCGGTGTTGCGCTCGATGAGCTTCGTCATGATGCCGCCCTTCGTCTCGATACCGAGGCTCAGTGGGGTGACGTCGATGAGCAGAACGTCTTTGCGCTCGCCCTTCAGCACACCGGCCTGGAGGGCTGCGCCGACGGCGACGACCTCGTCCGGGTTGACACCCTTGTTCGGCTCGCGTCCGCCGGTGAGCTTCTTCACGAGGTCGACGACGGCCGGCATACGGGTCGAACCGCCGACGAGCACGACGTGCGCGACATCCGCGACCTTGATCCCGGCCTCTTTGATGACATCGGCGAAGGGCTTCTTGGTGCGCTCGAGCAGGTCGGCGGTCAGCTCTTCGAACTTGGCGCGGGTGAGCGTCTCGTCGAGGTTGGCCGGGCCGTTCTCCGTCAGGGACAGGTACGGGAGCTGGATGCTGGTGCTCATCGACGACGAGAGTTCTTTCTTCGCCTGCTCCGAGGCCTCCTTGAGGCGCTGCTTCGCGATCTTGTCGCCGGAGACATCCACGCCCGTCGAATCCTTGAAGCGCTTGATCAGGTAGTCGACGACCCGCTGGTCCCAGTCGTCTCCACCGAGGCGGTTGTCGCCAGAGGTCGAGCGCACCTGGATGGTCGAGAAGTCGTCGTCTTTACCGACTTCGAGGAGGGAGACGTCGAACGTTCCACCACCGAGGTCGAAGACCAGGATGAGCTCGTCTTCCTTACCCTTGTCGAGGCCGTAGGCGAGAGCGGCGGCGGTCGGCTCGTTGATGATGCGCAGCACGTTGAGGCCCGCGATCTCGCCGGCCTCCTTCGTGGCCTGGCGCTCGGCATCGTTGAAGTAGGCGGGAACCGTGATCACGGCGTCGGTGACCGTGTCGCCGAGGTACTGCTCCGCGTCACGCTTCAGCTTCGCGAGGATGCGAGCCGAGATCTCCTGCGGGGTGTACTTCTTGCCGTCGATGTCGACGGTCCACGCGGTGCCCATGTGACGCTTGACCGACGAGATGGTGCGGTCGACGTTGGTGACGTTCTGGCGCTTGGCCGTCTCACCGACGAGCACCTCCCCGTCTTTGGTGAAGGCGACGACGGAGGGCGTCGTACGGAAGCCCTCGGCGTTGGTGATGACGGTGGGTTCTCCACCCTCGAGGACCGAGACCACCGAGTTGGTGGTACCCAGGTCGATTCCTACTGCTCGAGCCATGTGCTCTTTCTCCCTGTTTGTGCTGTGCCGCTGATGGTCTGTGGCGAGACTTGAGTCTCACGTGCTCAAGTTTGCCGCTCGGGATTCCGCATGTCAAGTTCTCGCGACAAAACTTGAGTCGGTCACGCTCAACTGTCAGTTTCGACCGGTGATCGCTAGTCTCTGATTGCCCGATGAATCCGAAGGGAGTGATGACCATGACCACTGTGTTTGTGCGTCCCACTGTCTACTTCCTCCCCGAGGCCGTCTAACTCTCCTCCCCGCACGGCCTCCTCGTCATTTGGAGCCCTCTCGTGCAGTCGTTCGACAATCCTTTTTCAGTACCCACTTTTTCCCTGGCCGAGCCCGGCCCCGACCAGCGCTGGTCGACCTGGTTTGCAACGATGCCCACCCAGCGCGGGCCGCGACCGTTCCCCGACTGGCTGGTCACGTCATCCGCCGCCTTCGACACCGAACTCGGCATCGTCAAGACCGGCAAGGAGGCGGATGTCCACCTGATCGAACGGGCGGTCCCCGGCGACGCGACACGGTCGAGCATCCTCGCCGCCAAGCGCTACCGCGGGCCCGAGACCAGCGACTTCCACCGCTCGTCGCAGTACCAGGAGGGCAGACGGATGCGGAATACGCGCGACTCCCGCGCTGTCGCCCGCGGCTCGGCATACGGGCGGGGCGTCACCGCCGGCCTCTGGGCCAACGCAGAGTTCGAGGCGCTCTGCCGGGCATTCGAGCTGGGCATCCCGGTTCCCTACCCGGTGCAGATCTCCGGTACCGAGATTTTGATGGAGTTCATCGGATCGGGGATGCAGGCGGCACCGCGCCTCGCCCAGACCCGGCCGACCCCGGCCGAACTCGACGGGTACTGGCAGCAGGTGCTCGGCATCCTGCACGCGTTCGCGCTGGCCGGCTTCGCCCACGGCGACCTCTCGCCCTACAACCTGCTCGTGCACGAGGGCCGGGTCGTCGTCATCGACCTTCCACAGATCGTGGAGGTGGTCAGCAATCCGAACGGGATGACCCTGCTGCAGCGCGACTGCACCAACGTGTGCGACTGGTTCGTGAGACGTGGTCTCGACTGCGATGCGGACGAGGTGTTCGGCACCCTCATCGGCGATCTGTTCTGAAGTCTTCCCGTTTCCCACCCTCGTCGGCGATCTGTTCTTCTGGCCGCAACGATCGGGCGCTAGGTTGTGACCATGACGGACATGAGCACCTCCGCGTCCCCGAAGCTGCCCCCGAAATCCGGGCCGACCGGCGAGTTGCATCCGGCCGGACTCGACCTGCAGGAGGGCAAGAAGATCCCGCGCCGCTTCGTCGTCGCGTGGGCATTCTGGGACTGGGGTGGGGCGGCATTCAATGCCGTCATCACGACCTTCGTCTTCACGGTGTACCTGACCTCGAGCTACTTCGTCGGCTCGGCGCTGACCGCCGCGCGCGATGGCGAGAGCGACATCCACGGGTCCGCTCATCGTGCGTACACGGCCGCCCAGGCAGGGCTCACCGCCCAACTCGGGTTCGGGCTCGCTGCCGCAGGCATCATCGTCGCCCTCATCGCCCCGGTGCTCGGACAGCGGACGGATGGCTCCGGCCGCCGCAAACGCTGGCTCGCCATCAATACCGGGGTGGTGGTCGTCATGACCGCCCTCATGTTCTTCGTCGAGGGAAAGCCCGCGTTCTTCCTGCTCGGCGTCGCCCTCGTCTCCGTCGGCACGGTCTTCTACGAGATCGCGACGGTCAACTACAACGCGATGCTGATCCAGGTATCGACGCCGAAGACGGTGGGAAAGGTGTCCGGTCTCGGCTGGGGTGCCGGCTACCTCGGTGGCATCGTGCTGCTGTTGTTCGTGCTGCTCGGCCTCGTCGGGCTGACCGCAAGCTCTGGCGGATTTCTCGGTGTCTCGCATGACAACGGTCTCAACATCCGCCTGATCGCGGTGATCGCCGCCCTCTGGACGCTGGTCTTCTCCCTGCCGATCCTGCTCACGGTTCCCGAGATCTCCGGCGACGACCGCCGGGTGAAGGTCGGATTCTTCCGCTCCTACGCCGTGCTCGTGCGTGACATCGTGGCGCTGTGGAAGGAGAGCCGCAACACCGTGCTGTTCCTCATCTCCAGTGCGCTGTTCCGCGACGGCCTCGTCGGTGTCTTCACATTCGGCGGCATCCTCGCGCAGGGAACGTTCGGGTTCACGAGCAGCCAGGTGATCATCTTCGCCATCGCCGCCAACGTCGTCGCCGGCATCAGCACCTTCATCTCCGGCGCCTTCGACGACCGCTTCGGCGCGAAACCGGTCATCATGGTGTCGCTCGTCGGGCTCATCGTCGCCGGCCTCGGAGTCTTCTTCGCGCATGATCTCGGCCAGAACGCCTTCTGGATCGGAGGACTGCTCCTCTGCCTGTTCGTCGGCCCGGCCCAATCGGCGAGCCGCAGCTTCCTCGCCAGGGTCACCCCCGCCGGACGCGAGGGCGAGGTGTTCGGCCTCTACGCGACGACCGGACGCGCGGTCAGCTTCCTCGCCCCGCTCCTCTTCTCGACGTTCATCGCGATCGCCGGCGCGCAGTACTGGGGCATCCTCGGCATCGTGATCGTGCTCGCTCTCGGCCTCGCGCTGCTCATTCCGGTGAGGGCGCACGGAGGCGTGCGGCGGTAGTTCGGGGGCTCGACCCAAGCAGAGCCTCACAGCGGAATGGATGCGGCCCGAGCACACCGCGTCGCGGCAGACCCACCCGGCCGCGGGCTGGCAGGCTGGCACCATGACCTCTTCAGCGCAGAAAGCCGCCATCCTCACGTCCCTCCACATCCCGGGGCAGCCCCTGATCGTGACGAATGTCTGGGATGCCGTCACTGCCCGCATCGTCGGCGGGGCGAGAGGGGTGCGGGCCCTTGCGAGCGCCAGCCACGCGGTGAGTTTCGCCCACGGGGTGCCCGACAACGAGGGGCTGACGCTCGAGCAGGCGCTCGCCGCGGCGTCCCTGATCATCGATGCCGTCGACATCCCCGTGTCCATCGATTTCGAGAAGGGCTATGCCCCGGATGCCGCGGGCGTCAAGCAGAACGTCGCCCGGCTGATCGAGGCCGGGGCCGCCGGGCTCAACATCGAGGATTCGCTCGAGAGCGCGAGCGGACCGGTGCGCCCGCTCGAGGAGGCTGTGGCGAGAGTTGCCGCGGCGCGTGCGGCAGCGGATGACGCGGGCGTGCCCCTCGCGATCAACGCGCGAGTCGACGCCCTGGTCAGCACCCCGCGCGACTGGGCAGGCGCGATGGACCGGGCCAACTCGTACCTGGACGCCGGCGCGACGAGCATCTTCGTCCTCGGTTTGCCGACCGAGGGGCTCGTCGAGCGGGCGGTCAGGGACATCCACGGGCCGGTGTCCGTGATCTCGAACCCGACATCCGTTCCGCTGAGGCGACTCGCCGACCTCGGTGTCGCCCGCGTCAGCTTCGGACCCGGTGTCATGGGCCTCACTCTCGCGCACCTGCAGCGGGCCGCTGTCACGCTCACGGCCCTCGGCGACTACCCGGAGGAGCTCGGCTTCAGCTACTGAGGCCGCGCGCCCGCGGCACCTCCCGCGCGCCCCTGCCGCCGCACCCCCGGGTAATTGTTCGCTTTTGGGACGAGTGTTCGTGCGCGCCGCCGAACAGTCGTCCCAAAGGGGAACAATCACGGGAGAAGTCGGCCGTGCGTCAGCCCGAGCAGCTGACGAGCGCCGACGAATAAGCCGAGCTTGACCGCACCAGCTCCTTCAGCGGTACATATGACCCCGAATGACCCGCCGCGGCCGGCCCGACACACGGCGCCGTGATCACCGCGTACCAGATGAGCAACATCGTCACGAGGAATCCGCAGATGAAATTGATGAGGAGGAACCTCTTCCAACCGCGGTTCGCTCGCTCGGAGTCGGCATCCGTGACGTTCCAGAACGGCAGCACCGTCGCCGCGTAGGGCAGCACGAGGATCGCCGCGAACGGCCCGGGGAAGCGCGTGAACAGCAGCAGCACGCCGGCCAGGATGTAGGCCGAGAAGGCGAGTCGAACCGTGGCCCGCCCGCCGATGACGGTCGCGACGGATGAGATGCCACCCTCGCGATCAGCCACGATGTCCTGGACGGCGCCGAACGCGTGCGAGGCGATCCCCCAGAGGAAGAATGCGCCGAGAACCGCCCAGAGCGCAGGGGTGAATGTCGCTCCGGCGAGCACGAGGCCGAACACCGCCGGAGACACGAAGTGCGTGCTCGACGTCAGCGAGTCGATGAAGGGCCGCTCCTTGAACCGCAGCACCGGCGCGGAGTAGGCGATGACCGCGAAAACGCTGATCGCGAGCACCAGCCAGGACAGCGGATGCCCCACCGCCAGCAGGAACACGAGGAACGGCACATTCAGGATCGCGGCCGCTCGAAGCGTGACCCGGTGAACACTCGGATCGAGCAGCGCGCCCTCCACGCCGCCCTTCCGCGGGTTGTGCAGGTCGGACTCGTAGTCGAACACGTCGTTGATGCCGTACATCGCCAGGTTGTACGGGATGAGGAAGTAGATCGTGCCGACGATGAACACGACGTCGATCTGCCGTGTCGTCATCAGGTAGACGGCCGCGAAGGGGAACGCGGTGTTGACCCAGCTGAGTGGGCGGGAGGAGACGAAGAGCTGCCTGATCATGCGCCATCCTTTCGCCCCAAGAGAATCCACAGTGACGGTAGCAGTAGCGCGGCGGCGACGGCGTAGGCGAAGTCCTCGAGTGGGGCGATCCCGATGAAGGCCCCGGAGATCCGCGCCCGGTCGTAGCCGACGAGCCCGACGCCGATCATCACGTTGTCGAAGACGGCGGTGACCACGAGCAGTACTAGCAGGGTGATCACCACGGGGACGAGCAGAGACGTCGACCGTCTCGCGCGGAGGATGGCGAGAATCCCGATGATCGCGACGACCGCCAGGAAGATCGCGTTGAGCGCCCAGTAGGTCATCGTGAAGTCCGGCGGCCCGACAGGAATCCGAACAGGTTCATCGTCAGGTAGCAGAGCAGCGTGAGGAAGAACAGCTCCTCGATCGGCAGCTCGGGGGCGACGACGAGCCCGGTCATGAACGACGTCTCCCCACGGAAGAAGATCCCGAGGCCGATACCGCTGACATCCCAGGCGAGGAAGAACACCAGCCCGATCACGATCACGATGGCCGCACGGCGAGCATCCCGCCAGAAGAAGAGCCGAAACCGACGGTCGAGCATCACCATTCCGGTGAGCGCCACCAGGAGAGCGAGCAGGTAGAGGATGCCCACTAGGGCAGCGTGCGCGTCAGCGGCTCGGGCAATTGTTCGGTCGAGACATCGCCCCGCAGCGTCTTCACCAGCACCTCGGCGCTGATCAGGCACATCGGCAGGCCGATGCCGGGGATCGTCGATCCGCCGACATAGAACAGCCCCGACACCTTCTTGCTTCGGTTGCCGGATCGGAACATCGCACTCTGAGCAAGCGTGTGTGCCGGGCCGAGTGCCGTGCCCCGCCAGGAGTTCAGGTCGTCGAGGAAGTCGCCGGGGCCGAGGGTGCGCCGCAGCGTGATCCGTGATGCGAAGTCGGGGATGCCCGCCCACTCCGAGATCTGCTTGATTACCCGATCGGCGACGATCTCGAGTTTCGTGTCGCCGTCGCCATCGAGGTCGCCGTGCCCGAGGGACGGATCGGCCGGGATCGGGACGAGCACGAAGATGTTCTCGAAACCGTCGGGCGCCACATGGGGATCGATGCCGCTCGGCTTGCAGACGTAGATAGATGCCGGATCGGGAATGGATGAGTTCTTGCCGAAGATCCTCTCGAATCCGGCCTTCCAGTCCTTCGCGAAGAACAGCGTGTGATGCTCGAGTTGCGGAAGTTCGCCGCGCACTCCGAGGTACATCAGCAGCGCACTCGGGCCGGGGACATGTTTGTCCCAGTACGACTGCGGAAAACTCTGCAACTCCGGGGGAAGCAGCTGCGTCTCGGTGTGATGCAGGTCGGCTCCGGACACGACGACGCTCGCGTCGACGAAGTGGATGCGGCCCGCAGCATCCGTGTATTCGGCGCCCGTCGCCTTCCCGTCGAGTGTCGTGATCGCGGTGACCTTCGCCCCCGTGATGATCGTGACGCCCTCCTTGCGGGCGAGGTCGGCGATGCTGCCGATGAGCCTGGTGAAGCCACCCATGGGATAGAGCACGCCACCCTCAAGGTCGAGATGGCTCATCAGGTGATACATGCTCGGAGCGATATATGGCGACGAGCCGAGGAAGACCGCCGGGTATCCGAGCACCTGCTGCAGTCGGGGATCCTTGACGGTGTGCTTGACGAGGGTCGCCAGCGGCTGAAGAAGCAGCTTGCCGAGCGTGCCGATGCGGGAGACGACATCCTTGCGGAACAGCGGACGGATGTCGGCGAAGCTCGTGTACAGAAACCGCAGCTTCGCGATCTCGTAGGTCTCGCGAGCCGACTCGAGGTATTTCTCCATGCGAGGACGCGACCCGGGCTCGATGCTCTCGAACAGGTCGAGGTTCTCTTCGCGGCTTGCCGTGATGTCGATCGGGTCGGTGACGCCCTCGAAGAGCACCCGGTAACCGGGATCGAGGGTTACCAACTTCAGCTGCTCGGCGGCAGACGTTCCGAGCAACCGGTAGAAGTGGTCGAAGACCTCCGGCATGAGGTACCAGCTCGGTCCGGTATCGAAACGGAAGCCGTCCTGCTCCCACGATCCCGCGCGTCCGCCGAGCTGCGTGCGTGATTCGAGCAGGGTGACCGTGTAGCCGTCGCGGGCGAGGAGCGCGGCGGTTGCGAGCCCGGCGATCCCTCCACCGATGACGACAGCAGACGTCATGACGCAACCCTCGGCGTGCGACCGGCGGCGGCGGCGGCGGCGATGCGGAGTTTCACCGGATTCGGCACGCGCACGCGGGAGCGCACCAGCTGGTCGGCCGGTGTCGCTCGCAGTCGCACCGACAGCTCGGTGAACAGCCCCTGGGCGAGCGCGACCGCGCGTCGGGAGGTGGTCGGGAGCATCGGGATGACGGCGGCGGATTCGCGAAGATCGGAGTCGATGTCGTCGAGCAGGCGGATCTTGTCGGCCTCGGTGAACGAGTCGACCCTCACCCCCGGGAAGTAGCTTCGGCCGAGCGTCTCGAAATCGGCGGAGAGATCCCGCAGGAAATTCACCTTCTGGAACGCCGCACCGAGGCGACGGGCGCCGTGCACGAGCCGCGCGTCATCCACTTCGCTCACCGGGTGGCCGAGCATAAAGGTGCGAAGACACATGAGACCGACGACCTCGGCCGATCCGTAGACGTAACGTTCGAAGCTCTCATCGTCGTGTTCCTTTGCGCTGAGGTCCATCCGCATCGATTCGAAGAACGGCTGGGTGAGTTCGGTGCCGAAGCCGGCTTCGCGCGCCGTACGGGAGAAGGCGTGAACGACGAGATTCGCGCTGAACCCCTGCTCGATTCCGGATTCGGTGTCGCGCTCGAGGTCGTTCAGGATGCGCGCGGCCGCGAGCGAGTCGAGCCCGGCATCCGTCGCTCCGCCGTCCACGATCTCATCGGCGACCCGCACGAGCGCGTAGATGTTCTCCACATTCTGGCGAACCGTCGGGCCGAGCAGCCTGGAAGCGAGCCCGAACGACGTCGAGTAGCGGTGGATGACGACACTCGCCGTCTCGCAGGCGACGGCGTCATAGAGGCTCAGGCGACTCTGCATGTCGACGCGGCTCATCGCACCCTGCTCAGCACGTCGTCGGCGAGCGGCTCGAGTTCGGCCCGCAGCGCTGCGGGGATCTCGCGGCTGCGCAGGTGGGTCAGCGCCTCGGTCGTGTAATCGCGCGCGAGCCCCTCGGCGAACTGGCGCGTACCGGATGTCGTCAGCACATCCCGCACGAAGTCGGCCTCGTGGTGCGCGAGGTCGGCTTTTCCGACCAGCTCGGCGATGAGCGGCCACGCCTCCGTGGTGGTGGCGTGGGCGATCAACACCGTTCGCTTGCCCTCGCGGAGGTCGCCCATCGTGGTCTTTCCCGTCTCGGCCTCAGTACCGAAGACGCCGAGCAGGTCGTCGACGATCTGGTAGGCGATTCCGATCTCGCGGCCGAAGCGGCCAAGGCAGGCGACCGCCTTCTCGCTCGCGCCGGCGAGCACCGCGCCGGCCTGCAGCGGGCACTCGAAGGAGTAGACCGCGGTCTTGTAGCGCTCCATCGTGAGCACGTCTTTGACACCCGGAAGTGCGGTCGCGAGGGAGAAGTCCACATCGATCAGCTCGCCGGCCGCGGAGGCGAAGAGCGCGTCATCCATGATCTCGAGCAGGCGAGCCCGCACCTCGTCGCTCGCGCCACTGCGGTCGATGAGGCGCAACGAGTTGAACAGGGCGAGGTCGCCGGCGATGACGGCGGCCGACATTCCGCGATGCTCGGCACCGGGAAGCGGGATGCCGGCGGTCGTCGCGATATCACGGTACTTTCCCGAGACATTGGGCCCGCCGCGTCGGCTGAAATCCCGGTCGATGACGTCGTCGTGCACGATGAGCGCTGTATGCAGAAGCTCGAACGCGGCACCCACATAGGCGGATGCCTGGAAGTCCGTCCCGCCGAGCCCCTCATAAGCGGTCATGACCATTCGCGGTCGAAATCGCTTGCCGCCGACGGTGTTGGATTCGAGCGTTTCCCAGAGCCGCACGTAGGCCGGGCCGAAGCTGAGCGCGCGGTTCTTGGCTAGGCTGAAGAAGCGATCAAGCACGGCGTCGACCTGGGCTTGTCTCTCCTCCGAGACGGTCTTGAGCTCGCGGCCGGTCACATTCTCAGGGTAACGGACGGTCATGGCCACAGGCACGGAGTTCGTCGTTCTGGTCGATGATCGGGGTACCCCTACCGGTACGGCCGACAAAGTGCTAGTGCACGATTTCGACACCCCGCTGCACCTCGCATTCTCGTGTCATGTCTACAATTCCGACGGACTCGTGCTCGTCACCCGGCGGTCGCTCGGCAAGCTGACCTGGCCCGGCGTCTGGACCAACTCGTTCTGCGGGCACCCGTTTCCCGACGAGTCGATGGAGGATGCGATCAGCCGCCGCGCCGCGTTCGAGCTCGGCATCACGGTATCGGCGATAGAGGTGGTGCTTCCCGATTTCCGCTACCGGGCGGTCGACGCATCCGGCATCGTCGAGAACGAGATCTGCCCCGTCTTCCGCGCGGTCACAGCGGATGTCGTCGCCCCGAACCCCGACGAGGTCGCGGAGTTCGCGTGGCTGGCCCCGTCTGAACTTCGCCGCGCTGTCGAGGGTGCGCCCTTCGCGTTCAGCCCGTGGCTCGGCTGGCAGCTGGAGCAGCTGGCGTAATTCGGCCTGCGTTCGGGAGCCCCCGGGTGGTCGAGCCCGCCAAGATCCGTTGACACCCTCGCTCAGTCGAGCAGGCTCTCGTCCCGCTCTATCGTCGTGATGTGGAAGTTCTGGAACGACCGCGAGGCCGTCGGTCCGCGCTGCCCCTGGTAACGCGAGCTGTACTCCGCCGACCCGTAGGGCTTCTCGGCCGCGGATGACAGCCGGATGAAGCAGAGCTGCCCGATCTTCATTCCGGGCCACAGTTTGATCGGCAGGGTTGCGACGTTGGAGAGCTCGAGAGTTACATGTCCGCTGAAACCGGGGTCGACGAATCCGGCCGTGGAGTGGGTGAGCAGCCCGAGGCGGCCGAGCGAGCTCTTGCCTTCGAGGCGTGCGGCGAGGTCGTCGGGGAGGGTGACCCGCTCGTAGGTCGACCCGAGCACGAATTCGCCCGGATGGAGGATGAAGGGGGAGTCGGGCGCGGTCTCGACGAGTCGCGTGAGCTCCGGCTGGTCTTCGGCCGGATCGATGAACGGGTATTTGTGGTTGTCGAAGAGCCGGAAGAATCGATCGAGCCGCACGTCGACGCTCGAGGGCTGGATCATCGCCGGTTCGTAGGGCTCGAGTCCGACGCGGCCGGAGTCGAGTTCGGCTTTGATGTCACGGTCCGAGAGCAGCATGCCCCGAGCCTATCCAACGGCAGCAGCATGAGCCGGCAGAGGGATGCTTCGCCCACTGACTTAACGCAGGTCGCGAAGCCGCGCGGAGACACCCCGCTCCCCGGAGGTGCGACGCTCCCAGGTCACTGCGATGACGAGCAGCACCGCGCCGATGGAGGCGAGCGTTATCCACCAGGGCATCGCCCCGATCTGGCGGCCGACCTGCACGATGAAGACGACGAGATTCTCGACCGGCAGCACGATGATGCCGATGATGAATGGCGCGCTGAGTTTGTAGAGCGAACCGAGCAGGATCGCCGCGAGTGCGAGGGCCATGACGAAGATGGCCCGAATCGTCAGCGGATCCGTCGCAGTGGACAGGATGGATGTGCCGAGCACGACGAGCAGCCCGGGGGTGAGCAGAGCCCACGATCCGCTGTAGCCGACGGGCCAGCTGTTCGGCGACGTCACGCGGGCAGGGTCACCGGGCGCCCCGCGCATGGCGATGACTCCGACGGCGACGAGCGCGATGCCGAGCGGGAGCGAGAAGGCCTCGACCCGCAGCTCCCGCTGGCTCCATCCCGCGACCGCCGTCGCCCACGCGAGTACGAAGGTGAACCAGACGGGCGGGAGAGTGACCTCGCTCGCTCGCGCTCGAACGACTGTTGCGACCATGAGGGCGAGCAGGCCGGTCATGAGCAGCCAGAGCACGGTGATCGGAAGTGACGCGGACCTTGTTGCGGCGATCGGCCCGACAACGAGCAGCACCATTGCGGGCGCGTAGGCCCACCGGGTGAGGGCGAACTTCGATGCCGGTGAGGTTGCGCGGGCATCCGTGACGAAGCTGTAGGCCGCGAGGGTCGCGAGCGCGGCACTCGGAAGCGTGTAACCGAGCACCGGGAGCATGACGAGTCGTGGGTCGCTGATCGACGCGGGGTCTGCGGAAAGTCCGAGCCGCACCGCCTCGACGGCACCTCCCGCCGCGGCGACCACGGCGATCAGGAGGGACGGCTTCGCGAGCCCCCGAATCCGTGCGGCGGTCGGTGAGACCTGCGCGATCGTCGCGAGGATGATCATCAGCACTGCCGCGGCGAGGAGCCCGAGCGCTCGCCAGGGCAGAAACGCACTGGCGCCGTAGCCGTCGCCGTTGCCCGAGATCGCGAGGACGGCGAGCGTCGGTACGACCGCGCAGGCCAGCCCGACGGCGAAGAGCGGTCGTCCGCCGCGCCCACGAAGGATGAGGACCGCCCCGAGGATCGCGCCGGCGATCGCCGGTGGCAAGATATAGGGCTCGACGATGCGCACCCCGACGAGTCCCCAGATCGACCACAGCGCGCCGGTGAGGCTGATCGCGGCGAGCACCCATGCATCCCGGCGGCCGGACAGCAGCGCCGTGATCGCCGACCCGATACCCACGATGAGCAGCACGAGGAAGGTCGTGCCGAGGCCGGCCGCGCTTCTGGTGAGGGAGAGCACCACGGCGATGATCGCGGTGACCACGGTTGCCGCTTCGAGGGAGATGCGGATGATGCGGGCATCCTTCGCCGTCATCCCGCGCTTCTCGACCACGGATGCGATGGCCGTGGTCGAGGGGAGAACGAACGCAACGACGAGCGCGATCGCCGGCAGCGTCACCGGCGAGGCACTGGTCGAGAGCACTTGCGCTCCTAGGCAGATGATGACGACCGCGAGGGATGGCACGAGGAGGGCCGCTGCGACCGCTCGAACCCCGCGGCCGAGCCCTTCTCGCCGCGTGAAGACCAGGTTGAGCGCGAGCAGCAGGATGACCCCGGTCGACAGTGCCGTCCATCCGCTTCGCTCACGGAGCACGGAATCGATGCCGATGAGGAACGGTACGGCGGTGACGACGAGCACCGCATACCAGGATGCCGGTCGAAGGAATGGGGTCAGGGTCGCCGCAAGTGCTACAAGTCCGGCCGCCACCGTGACGAGGCAGAGGAGGGGGATCGGGTCTACCCGAAGGAGGTTGAGGGCGGTCGCGAAAGTGATGAGTGCCCAGGCGAAGCCGAGCCCCGTATATGCGGGTCGGACTCGAACGGGTATCGCGCGGGAGATGAGGAAGAGCCCGACGACGACGAGACCGCCGGTCGCGACGGTGATGGATGTCTCGGACGAGGCGATCACGGTGGCGAGCACCAGCAGCACGTGCGGTCCGACCAGAAGCGGCACTCGCACCGTCAGCGGGGATCGTGCGAGAACGGGCAGCCGAGCGACGATGATCGCGAGGGCGATGGCGATGGCGACCCCGGCGGCGACCTGCACTAATTTCGGCAGCGTCTCGATCGTGATCGCACCGAGGAGCGTGACGAAGCCGGCCCACGCCCCCACTTCGCGAACGACTGAGACCAGCTCGCGCCCGACACCGCGACGTGCCGCGAGCGCAGAGAGGGCCAGGCTTCCGAGCGTCAGAGCACCGAGGCCGACGACTGTGGTCCACGATCCGTCCGCCCGCGTTCCGGCGCTGAGGATGTCGCGCGCCGAGCCGATCAGAGCAGGCAGCGACACCACGATGAGGCCGGTCATGGCGCCGGAAAGCAGCGGGGTACGACGCAGTGATCCTGTGCGGCTGAGCAGCGCGAGCGCAACGGCCAGGACTGCCACGACGGCGGGAACGAGCGCCATCGCACCGTTGATCGCGTAGGTCGGATTTGACGCGAGCGGAAGCGCGGCGAACGGCAGCGCTGCGACTGCGGCTGCGGCGGTGAGGCCGGCGAAGAAACTCCAGCCGCGGGGAACGTGATGGCGCGTGCTCGCCCCGGCGAGGGCCGCCATGACGGCCAGCACCGCGAAGGTCGTGAGGGCTCGCTGGGCGGGTGTTGCGGCATCCACTACGAAGAGTTGAACGGTCGCCGTCACCATCGCGACGGCCTGAAGAATGGAGAGTGTCGCCCGGTCGACCCTCAGCCGGTGATCGAAACGGGCAAAGAGTCGAACGAGCAGGTCTTGTAGCGCGAGCGCGACCAGAGCGACGGCGAGATGCCCGAGGAGGGCACCCCAGGCGTTACGTGTGGCGTAGCCGAAGAGCGCCGGGGCGATCGAGAGCCCGACCAGCCCTCCCCAGAGCCACACGCGCAGCTTCACGAGTGAACCGATGACGATGGCCACCGCACCCACGAGGGCAATCGCGATTGCGGCGAAGAGGTAGCCGCTGATCGCTCCGTTCGCGTGCGCCGATGACGACCAGATGATCAGCGCGAGAAAGACGAGGGCGAGGGCTCCAAGGGCCTCGGCTGACAGGCGAAGCGCCCGACGTGCCATCAGCAGCGCACCCCCGAGGAATATCGCCGTCGTCACGGAGAGGATGATCGTGCGAGTACCGAAATCGGTCAGGTCGGGGTTGAGGAAGGTGAAGACGAAGGCCGCGATCGCGAAGAGTCCGGCGCCGGCGACGGCGAGTACGGATGGCACGCTGACCGAATTCGAGTCGCTGACCGCCACGAGGATGGGCCGCTCGGTGGGCGCCGGCACAACCGGCCGGCTCATGCGAGAGACAACGGGCTGCAGCGTTCGAACGGGGAGCTGGTCGATGAGGGACTGCCGGTGCGCAATCGCCTCGGCGGCTGCTCGGGATGCCGCCCACAGTTGCTCGGCGGCGTGCCCGCTGATCTCAGCCCCGCAGTTCGCGCAGATCGTGAGGGAGTTCAGCGGCGCATCACACCGTGGGCAGACGGCGGTGCTATTCAGATAGCGCGTCGACGCGTCACTCCAGGTGCTGGACATGGCCGTCAGTCTAGGGTGGCGGCTACCGCCGGAACGGGATGCTCGCGACCTGGGGAAACTCGCCGTCCGGCATCCATTCTGAGGGACAGGACAACAAGCGCGGCGGACCGTGTAGCGATTGGTAGGATTTCCTTCGTCGCCGCCTCACGGATGCGGCGCGCGCGAGTGTAGTTCAATGGCAGAACTCCAGCTTCCCAAGCTGGTAGCGCGGGTTCGATTCCCGTCACTCGCTCCAGACAAAGTGCTGATCAGAAGGCCGATTACGCTCTTTGCGTGTAGGCACGTCCTGACTCGAATCCGATCTTGGGCCGTGACGGTGATCGTTTACGACTACAGCCCCTGACTTCGGCTGCGCCTGGCGCCTAACTCTGCTGTTTTTACCCCACCGCAAAGTAGCAGTCGAGATTGTGTTGCGGGTCCCAGCTGGCAATAATCTCGCGGCGGATTTCCCCGTCGGCTGTGGCGAGGTTCCCTGAGGTGTTCGGCCGACGCGGACACGTCCGTGCACGCGGAGCGATTGAGGCGAACTGATGCAGCACGCGGCGCTGCTCAGACCTGACGTCTCTCTCGCCGGACCCACGCCAACAAATCACGGTCAAGTCCCTGGTAGTGGTGTAGCCCGGTTTCCTTCGATTTGAGGTTTTAGGCGCTGAGGGCGAGTGCTGGTTCTGTCACCTCGTTTTCGGTGCCAGCGACGAGGTGCAGGCGGGATTTGGCGAGGATGTCGAGTCCGAGGTAGCGGCGTCCTTCGGCCCATTCGTCGGCTTGTTCGGCCAGGACCGCACCGACGAGACGGATGATCGCGTCGCGGTTGGGGAAGATGCCGACGGAGTCGGTGCGGCGGCGAATCTCGCGGTTCAGGCGCTCGTTGGGGTTGTTTGACCAGATCTGTTGCCAGAGACCCTCGGGAAAGCTGGCGAACGCGAGAATGTCCGCCCGCGCGGCGTCGAGGTGGTCGTGGGCGTCGGGAAGTTTCCCGTCGACGTAGTCCAGGAGCCGGTCGAACTGGGCGTTCACGCTGCCGGCGTCGGGTTGGTCGTAGACGGAGTGCAGCATCGCTTTCACTGCCGGCCAGAGACTCTTCGGTGCCACGCTCATCAGGTTCGCGGCGTAATGGGTGCGGCAGCGTTGCCAGCTGGCGCCAGGCAGGTTCGCGGCGATCGCCTCGACCAGCCCAGCATGGGCGTCAGACGTGACAAGACGCACCCCGGTCAGGCCCCGGGCGACAAGGTCGGAGAAGAAGCCGTTCCACGCCGCCCCGGTCTCGGAGGTGGCGACCCGCATGCCGAGGACTTCGCGGCGCCCGTCAGCGTTCACCCCGGTTGCGACGAGGACGACAGCGTTGATGACGCGTCCGCCTTCACGGACTTTCATCGTGAGGGCGTCAGCGGCGACGAAGGTGAACGGCCCCGCATCCCCCAACGGACGGTGCCGGAACTGGTTCACGTTCTCGTCGAGATCGGTCGCCATCCGGGACACTTGCGACTTCGACAGGCTGTTGATCCCCAACGTCTTCACCAGCTTGTCCATGCGGCGGGTGGAGACGCCGGCGAGGTAGCAGTCGGCGACGACCGTGATCAGGGCTGCCTCGGCACGTTTCCGACGCTCAAGGAGCCACTCCGGGAAATATGTCCCGGACCGCAACTTCGGAACGGCGACATCGATCGTGCCAACCCGAGTATCAAGCTCCCGGTGGCGGTAACCATTGCGTTGAGCGACCCGGTCAGGGGAGGGTTTGCCCCATTCCGCGCCGACAACAGCGTCCGCGTCCGCGTCCGCGGACAGCAACGCGTTAATCATGCTCTGCAACAGGCTGCGCATTAGATCCGGTGATGCCTCGGACAGGGCTTCACCGAGCAGGCCAGCAGGGTCGATAATATGGGGAGCGGTCATCGTGAGTGATGCCTTTCGAGAGGGATGTAGGAGTTTCCTCGAAGGAACACCACGGTGACCGCGCCCACGTCCACGACGCGAACTGCAACCACCGGGTCTACACCACTTTAAGGGGCACTACTCCCAAAGAACAGAATTTCAGGAGCACTAGTTCGATCCCTGGCCGTTTATTTGACGCCCACGAGTAATTAGGAGGGGGGATTGATGAGGCTTAGAGCCAGGGCACCGACCGCACACGCCAAAGCGACCGACGCAACAATCAGCCGCTTCGAGTTCGTCGAAATGCCGCCGCCAATGCGGCCACTGTCAGCGTCCGCCTGTCTCGATCGCTGAATAATCAATAGCAGGAGAATTACTACGATCACCGCGATCAGCCCGATATAGATTGCCATCTCAGAAATTCTCTAAACGTATGGCAGGCAACATCCTCGGCTCTCCCCTGTTATCCAACTTCAGATCGCTTCTGCGTCAGCCGCGTTTAGCCGCACTTTCCATAGCAGCAAGCTTGGCCACAAGCGCTATCCCCTCCTGGCGAACCTTTTGCTCCTGTTGCTCAAGCGTTGCCCGACGGTCAAGCGGTGCAGGCGACATCACGCCCATGTATTGAACGCCGCGGGCGGCTTCGTCACGCAACAGTGTTTCGATGTGTTGAAGTCGAGCCCAATTGGCTCCGATCGCTTCGTGCAACCTTGAGATTTCGGCCTGTGTATCCGGTTCGAATGTGTCGCTGTCGGACATGGCTCGAACGGTACCCCCGGCCACGAATAGAGCAACAGCTTCTCGGCACATGCTTTCGTGCCTTTC
>JANYGT010000183.1 GCA_025362355.1 Lacisediminihabitans sp.
TCTCCACTGCCCACGTCGCGGTCTTGGTGCCCGCGAGCACCGGCTTGGCGGAATCCACCTCGCACGTCACCCACTGCTGATCAACTCGATCCAGCACCGGCGCCGCGAAGATGAATGCCGCGGCGATGAACGCGACGACGACGATTAGTGCGATGGCGATGTTGCCGGCGCGCCTCTGAGGGCGCGGGCGCCGTGCGGCGGGCTGTGCCCGCCGCACGCGCTGGCCTTCGTGCGAGCCCGGCATCGGGCTAATGAGCAGCGTGCTGCGGCACGTGATCCGGGCTGTAGCTTCCCATGATCACGCCGAGCCCGCCGGTGCGAGCGATCGCGCCGGGATCGCGATCTCCAGCCACGTAATCGTTCGTCGCTGCCAGCACTCCCGCGGTGGTGTGCGTGGCCGCGAGCGATGCCGCATGGCCGGCGTAGTTAGGCGGTGCCTCGTGCCTTCCGACGCCCGCCGCATGCTGCGGCGTGTGAACGCCGTCGGGATGAAGTTTCGATGCCACCGCGTCCGAAATCCTGTTTCCGGCAACGTGGGTGAACGCCGAACCTGCGGCACCGCTAACGGCGCCTGAAGCGATTCCGGTTGCACCGTGTTCGAGAGCACCCAGCGCCGTATGGGGTCCCGGGCCGCGGTAGTAGTTGTACTCTCCGAGAACCGCACCTCCTGTACCACCGGCTACGGCCCCTGAGACAAGGGCGGCTTTGACTCCAGTGACCCCGAGCTTTGCGGCGACACCGAAATCGCCGATGCCTCCCAAGGCGCCCGAGAGTGCGACCTCTTTGTAATCGACCGTACCGGTGGTGGCCTTCTGGATGAGCGTGTCCGCTCCGGCTGAGAGGAGCATCGCCCCTGCCGGACCTCCGACGCCAGTGGCCATGAGAATTCCGCCACCGACGACCATCAGACCCCCCACAACCCAGGCCCCCCAGCCGGTGGTCGCCCATTTGGAGGTGGCGTCCCATGCGTCGGCGAGCCAACCGCGGGTCTGCTTCTTGAGCTCGGCATCGGTAAGGGGGTGAAGGCCGGTCGGGTCAGAGAAGGCAAGCGGATTGTTGCCAGCATAGTTATAGGGGTTGGCTGCCCATCCAGACCCAGTCACTGGCTCGACCGGGTCGGTGGTCAGGAAAGCACGTGTGGCGGGGTCGTAGGTGCGTGCCCCGAGCCACTCCAACGGACTGAACCCGCTGGCAGCCCCCATGGTCAGCGTTCCCGTGACCGTGAGACCGAGCCCACCGAACAACCCGAACACGGGTGCGACCTGCCAGGGGTCGGTTGCGTCGGCGCGGTTTGCGCGCCAGCCCGGTGACATCCACTGGTCTGCTATTCCCGTGATCGCGCCCAGCGGCAACACCGCCGTGTCGTCGACGCCGGCAAGGGTCGGTACCGCGGCCGCGGTGTCCCACCAGAGCATGGCCGCGCCGATTTCGGTCAGCTCTCCGGTTGCGTCCGAGTGGAGAGAGGTGACGTTGAGCGCGCCACCGGCTGTCGTGTCCGTCAGGCCCGAGAGCCGCCCGGCGGGGGTCCACTCGTATTCTCGGGTGATGCCGTCGGGCTGGAAGGTGCCGATTCGGCGACCACTCGGATCATAGGTGTGCGTGATCGTCGCGCCGTCCCCACGGTTCTCGACGATCAAACGGCCCGCCGGGTCATAGCCGTAGGTCTCCGTTGCGCCGTCACGCGTGTGCTGCACCATGCGCCCATTGGGGTCAAACGCCCACGTCTGGCGCACACCATCGGTGATCGCCTCGGTGAGCTGCTCCGCGAGGTCGTACCCGTATCGGGTTGAGACCCCGCCACGGGTGATGCCTATGATCCGTCCGTCCGTGTCGTGGTCGATCAGGGTGCTAACAGCTGCGGCAGAACTCGTGATCGTGTGGGAGGCGATGATTCCGTCGACCCACTCCCAGACCTGATCGCTGGTGTGACCGGCAGCGTCGCTGGTCGTGGCGGTGATCAGCTGCCCCGCCGCGTCGTAGCCGAGTGTGACGATGCCCAGCGCGGGATGCGTCACCTTCGTTAGCCGGCCGGCGACGTCGTACTCATATTCCGTGATGCGGCCGAACGCGTCGACCATGGAGGCGCGGCGACCGGCACTGTCGTAACTCCAGGACATGCCGCGGGCATCGCCATTCTGGATCGCGCGAGTGTCGCCGACAAGCCGGCCGGCGCGATCCCATTCCCTGACGTGCGTCACCGGTGAAGCGCCGGTGAGGTCGGTAAAAGTCTGAACGCGGTTGCGCTGGTCACGGACGACCGAGCAGATCACCCTGCCGTCGACACTGGCGGAGATGTCGCGCCCCGTCGAATCGAAACCGAAGTCGAGACGGGGTCCGTCGGCCACCTGCTGCCAGGTCTGACGCCCTGCAGCGTCGTACCCAGCGCTCGTGGTGTTGCCGAGAGGGTCCGTCTCGGAGATCAGGCGATTCATGCCATCCCACACCCGGCTCGTCACGCCACCAGCCGGGTCCGTGATGCGGATCACGCGGCTGTTGTCGTCATACTCGTAGCGGGTGACACCACCGAGCCCGTTCGTGACGGCGATCAACTGTCCGGCCTGGTCGTACGCCAGGCGCCGGATCCCCCACCGGACATCCGAGGTGAAGGTGACGCGTCCACACTTGTCGTAGGCGTAGGTCGCGGTTCCGAAGCCGGGCTGGTGCATCTGCGTCAGACGCCCGCAGGCGTCGTACTTCACCCACACAGCATCGCCATTCGGCAGGGTCTGCCGCACCAGGAGCGAGTCTGCGTCGTACTCTCGCGTCGTAACGCCGCCGTCCGGCCCGATCTCCTGGATCAGACGCCCGCAGTCGTCATACACGTACCACGTGATCGCCCCGGTCGGGTCGGTGATCTCAACCGGCCGACCCGCGGCATCGCGACGGATCAGGGTCAGGGCGCCTTCGGGATCGAGAACCTCGACAACACGCCCGGACGCGTCGTAGACCAGGGTCTGCGAATCATCGTCGTTCGACTCCACCGACTGAGGCCGCCCAAGGGCATCCCGCCTCATAGTCGACGACAGCAGCCCGTCATCGACAGTGACAGAGTTGTCCGCGAGATTAACGGTCGTGGTGCGCGTCACCCCGGAGGGATCGGTGGTCGCCACCGGTTGGCCATCCGCGTCGAACCTGTTCGACCAGACCCCGCCAGTCGGGTCAACCGTTTCGACCAGGCGGGATAGAGCATCATGGGTGTAGGACCAGGTACTCCCGTCGGGGAGCCCCACCGATGTCAGGTTGCCGATGTCGTCCACGACACGGTCGATCACCCTGCCAAGGGGATCGATTGTGCGTGTTTCTTCCCCGGTGGGGCCGTATTCCATCTCGGTGCGGCCGCCATCCGGCGCTATCTGCGCGGTCAGACGACCGGCGACGCTGTGCTCGAATCGCCATATGGCGCCGTCGGGGTCACGACGATTCACCGGCAACCCGGCCTTGTCGAAGGTGTAGGTAGTGCGGTGTCCCGACGGCGTGATCGCAGCCGTCACGCGCCCAGCATCGTCCCGCTCGAGCCGTGCCGTGTTGCCGACCGCGTTCGTCGTTGCGATCAGGTCGCCGTGAGTGTCGTAGCTGAACCGCAGGACCACGCCTGTCGGATCGGTGATCTCGGCGAGAAGATTGTCGTCCCACACCATCATGGTGCGGCCACCGCTCGGGTCGATCATCACCGAGGGATTGCGATCGGCTTCCGCGTACTCGTAGGTGGTGACGGCATCCGTCCCGGCCTCGTCAACGGAGCCGGCGACAACCGTGATTGTGCGGTCCTCGTCGTCGTATCCGTATTGCATGTCTGCG
>JANYGT010000185.1 GCA_025362355.1 Lacisediminihabitans sp.
ACGCCCGCGCCGCCCACGCCCGCGCCGCCCACGCCCACGCCGCCCGCGCCTCCGTCCCCCGCACCATCCGGCCGGAAGATCTCCAGCGACGACGAGACGACCACCGGCACAAGATACGGCACCGGCTGCGTGCGGAAGTCAAGCACCTTCAGCAGCTCCGCGACATCCACATGCTTCGGCGTCAGTCCTCCACGCAGCACGTTGTCCGATGCGGTCATCAGTTCGACGCCGAGCCCGGAGAGGTACGCGTGGATGTTGCCAGCCGGCAGATACAGCGCCTCCCCCTGCACGAGTCGCACCCGGTTGAGCAGCAGGGAGATGACGATTCCGGGGTCACCCGGGTACTCGGCTGAGAGCTCTTCGACGGTCGACATCTCGAGCGGGAACCCGGACACGGATGCCGCGAGCTCGGTCACGAGCGCCACGAGCGTCGCGACCCCGGCCCCGTTCGACAGCAGCCATTCGAAGGTGGTGCGTGGGGCGTCCTCCGAGTGCAGCGACTGCAGCAGGTCTTCGAGCGGCTGGGGATGCGGGTCGGCCTGGCCGGCGTCCGCATCGAGGAACGCGTTGACGATCGCGCGAGCCGATTCGACCGGCCGAAACCCGCAGAGAGCATCGAAGGTCGGGCTCAGCGCGTAGATGAGCTCGGGTTTGGGATAGGCGTCGCGGTAGTTGCGCTCCGGCGCGTCGAGCGCGATGCCGAGGGCGTTCTCCCGGGCGAATCCGGCAACCGCCTGCGCGGGGCTCGGGTGCGCCTGCAGCGACAGCGGCGACCCAGCCGCGAGGATCTTGAGCAGGAACGGCAGTCGCTCGGATGACGCGAGCGGTCCGAGAGCGACGGCCGGGTCATCCGCGATCCAGGCCGCCAAATCGGGTGGGAAGCCCTCATCGACGATGACGCTCGGCGACCCCGGATGCGCGCCGAGCCACAGTTCGGCCTCCGGCTCCCCTGTCGGCTCGGCGCCGAGCAGCTCCGCGATCGCGGTGCGGGAGCCCCAGGCATAGGGGCGCGGGGTGTTGGTGATCCTGACGAACATCCGGGTCATCCTGTCTGAAGAGTGAAAGGTTGCTGAGAGCTTTTGGCAGCGTTCTACAAGCGAAATCAATCCGGCACCACGGGCCGTGCATCAAAAGTACCAAGGGGTTATCCCTTCGGCCGACCCGGCTTAGAGTCGAATTCGGCCCACCCGACCGGCCGCCCGATCACGAAGCAACTGGAGTTACCACTATGTCGACATTCGAGCCGCTCGTCAGCGACTTCTACGGCTACGAGAACGCGCTCACCGACGAGGAGAAGTCGGTCATCATGGAGCTTCGCGCCTTCCTCGAGGCCGAGGTGCGCCCCATCATGAACGACCTCTGGAACAAAGGCGAATTCTTCCCCCGCGAGATCGTCACGAAGCTCGCCGATCTCGGACTCTTCGGCCAGCCCTATGAGGAGACCCGCCGCTTTCCGAACAGTGCCGTCTTCCGCGGCTGGGTCGCCCTCGAACTCGCCCGCGTGGATGCCAGCGTCGCCACCCTCGTCGGCATGCAGAACGGTCTCGTCATGGGTTCCATCGCGGTGGCCGGCTCCGCCGAGCAGCGCGCCGAATGGCTCCCCCGGTTCGCAAGCGGTGAGCTGCTCGGTGCCTTCGGCCTGACCGAACCGCTCTCCGGATCCGACACCGCCCAGGGCCTCCGCACCGTCGCGAAACGGGATGGCGACAACTGGGTCATCAACGGCGCAAAGCGCTGGATCGGCAACGGCTCGATCAGCGACGTCACGATCGTCTGGGCAAGAGATGCGGACGACAACCAGGTCAAGGGCTTCATCGTCCCGACGACGACACCCGGATATTCGGCCACCCGCATCGAGAACAAGCAGGCCCTGCGCATCGTGCAGAACGCCGACATCACCTTCACCGATATGGTCGTCCCGGAGGCGAACCGACTGCAGAAGTCGACGTCGTTCCGCGACACGGCCGCGGTGCTCCGTCTGACCCGCGCCGAAGTGGCGTGGGCCGCGGTGGGCAACTCGGTTGGCGCCTACGAGGCCGCGGTGAAGTACGCCGGCGAGCGCATCCAGTTCGGTAAGCCGATCGCCTCCCACCAGCTCGTGCAGGAACTGCTCGCCAAGAGCATCGGAAACATCACCTCATCGATCGGGCTGGTCACCCGTGTGAGCCAGATGCTCGACGAGGGCACCCAGCGCGACGAGCACTCCTCCCTCGCGAAGGAGTTCACGACCGGTCGGATGCGCGAGACCGTCGCCTGGTGCCGCGAGCTGATGGGCGGCAACGGCATCGTCATGGACTACGGCGTCATGAAGTTCTTCATCGACTCCGAGGCCATCTACTCCTACGAGGGCACGCGCGAGATGAACACCCTCATCGTCGGTCGCGCGATCACCGGCAAGGCCGCATTCGTCTAGAGGCGAGCGATCGAGCCTCCCGGCGCTTTCGCCGGGTCAGCTGCGCTGGACCGTATCGACGTAGTGGCTGCCGCCGAGCTCGAGCGAGAGGATGTCGGCATCGACCATGATCTGCGCGAGCCGCGGCGTGAGGATGGCGGGCTCCCACCCCAACTCCTCGCGCGCCCTGGTCGCATTACCGATCAGAGCATCGACCTCGGTCGGACGCAGGTAACGCTCGTCGAATCTCACGAATTTCTCCCAGTCGAGTCCGGCATGACCGAAGGAGAGTTCGAGGAAGTCGCGGACCGTATAGGCAGTTTGCGTTGCCACGACGAAATCGCGCGGTTGGTCTTGCTGCAGCATGAGCCACATCGCCTCGACGTATTCCGGTGCGTAACCCCAATCGCGTCGAGCGTCCAGGTTGCCCATGTGAAGGAATTCCTGCTGGCCTGCGGCGATGCGAGCGACAGCCCGCGTGATCTTTCGGGTAACGAAGGTTTCACCGCGTCGCGGCGACTCGTGGTTGAACAGGATCCCGTTCACGGCGAAGAGGTCGTACGCCTCCCGGTAGTTCTTGGTGATCCAGTAGGAGTAGACCTTCGCGACGCCATAGGGCGATCGCGGATAGAACGGAGTGTCTTCGTCCTGCGGAGGAGGGGTCGCGCCGAACATCTCGGAACTGCTCGCCTGATAGAACCGCGTCGCGAGCCCTGTCGAGCGAATCGCCTCGAGCAACCTGATGGTGCCGAGTCCGGTTGACTCTGCGGTGTACTCCGGCTCGTCGAAGCTGACTCGAACATGCGATTGCGCCGCAAGGTTGTAAACCTCATCGGGCTGGATCTGGTCGAGAAGGGTGACAAGGCGCGAGCCGTCGGTCAGATCGGCGAAATGCAGGTGAAGTCGGTTATCGGGTTCGTGGGTGTCACGGTAGATGTGGTCGATACGCACGGTATTGAATGTCGACGCGCGCCTGACGAGCCCGTGGACGTCGTACCCTTTCGCGAGCAGCAACTCAGCGAGATAACTGCCATCCTGTCCGGTGATGCCGGTGATCAGCGCAATCTTCGGCACCGAATCTGTCATCGCGCGGGTTCCCATCGGGTTCAGGATCAAAGTCAGGGACGCCGTTCGGGGAACGCGGTGTCCCTCGAACCCTCCCAGAATTTTTACAGCCTAGCGCAGCCCCGGAACTGCCTCTATTACGGGGGACGCGCCGGGAATACCACTCCGGATATCATAGGAAAAAGGCGGGATACCCCTTCATCGACCCTCGGGAGATGAAGCCCACCTGAACATCACCGCCTGTTACCCGAATTGCAGCGAAATGAGTGTCCGGCATGTCTACTAATGCACCCATCGACCGATCGTCCAGAGTGTACATCTCGGGGCACAGCGGTCTCGTCGGGTCAGCCATCTGGCGGTATCTCGAGTCCCAGGGTTTCATTAATCTCCTCGGAGTGTCATCGGGGCAACTCGACCTCCGAGACAGGCCCGCGGTCTTCTCCTATTTCGATGCCATTCGGCCCGACGTGGTCATCGACGCCGCTGCGAAGGTGGGGGGCATCCACGCCAACAGCACATATCCCGCCGAGTTCCTCAGCGACAACCTTCAAATCCAGCTCAATGTGATGGATGCTGCAAACGCCCACAATGTGGATCGCCTGCTGTTCCTCGGTTCCTCCTGCATCTATCCGAGGCTCGCCCCGCAGCCCATCAAGGAAGACTCTCTTCTCACCGGTCCTCTCGAGCCGACCAACCAGGCGTACGCCGTTGCGAAAATCGCCGGAATCATGCAGGTGCAGGCCGTTCGCACGCAATACGGTCGTCGCTGGATCTCCGCAATGCCGACGAACCTCTACGGGCCCGGGGACAACTTCCACCCTCAGAACGCCCACGTGCTCCCGTCTCTCGTACGCCGTTTCGACGCGGCAGCCCGCGCGGGGTCGCCGTCGGTCGAGGTCTGGGGTTCGGGGGCACCGCGACGCGAGTTCCTCTACGTTGACGACATGGCGAGCGCAGCGCTGTTCCTACTCGAAAACTACGACGAGCCAGAGACCATCAATGTCGGCTTCGGCTCGGATCTCTCGATCGCGGAACTCGCTCAGCTGGTCGCCGGCACGGTTGGATTCGAGGGTCGGATTGTGCAGGATGCATCCAAGCCGGATGGAACGCCCCAGAAGCTTCTCGATGTGAGCCGGATGAAAGCCCTCGGCTGGGAGGCCAGCACCAGTCTCGCCGATGGGCTCGCATCGACGTTCGAGTGGTTCAGGCAGCACCACGCGAGCTTGCGAAACTCCTGATCCGTCGGGACGTCGCTGAGGGTCATGGCGCAGGAGCACCCGATACCCTGAGGAGCATGGGTGCTCTTGACAGTCGCGGCGTCAGACTGGGTTTCGCCGGTCTCGTACTGTTCACGGGTCTCGCCGCCGATTTCTGGCGCAACCTGTTCACCTGGTACGGGTTCGGTGTCATCCTCGCGTTCATCGTCGTTTTCAGCATCATCCTCGTCGTGCACAACCGCTGGCGTCTCGCGGTCGGACGTCTGCCGTATCCGTTGCTTGTCTTCCTCGTGCTCGCGACCGTTTCGATCGCCTGGTCGTTCTATCCGGTTTCCTCCGTGCTGGGGACGATCGCGCAGTGGGTGACGACACTGACGGCAATACCGGTTGCGACACTGCTGACCTGGCCCGAGCTGGTGATGGTGCTCGGCACGGTGTTGCGGCTGATCCTTGGTGGATCGTTCGTGTTCGAATTCATCGTCGCGGCGATCATCCGACATCCGATACTGCCGGTGTGGGTCGTCCCAGCCGATCCGGCGCATATTCCGAAGCCCATGTACTGGTCCCGCGCGCTGTTGTTCGACGGAGCAAAGATCCAGGGGATTCTCGGCAACTCCGCATTGCTCGCGATGGTCGCTCTTCTCGCCGTGATCGTCTTCGCAATCCAGCTGGCGTCCCGCTCGGTGCGCCGCCTTTCCGGATTCTTCTGGTTGGCTGTCGCCCTCTTCACGCTCGTGATCGCTCGCGCAGCAACGATCTATCTCGCTTTCGTCGTCGTCGTGGCGGTCGCGATCGTGGTGCTCATCGTGCGGCGAGCGAGATCTCCGCGCGCGCGCGCAGCCTTCTTCGTGACGTTTGGGGCTCTCGCTGGGCTCACCGTCGTGGCGGGCGTCGTCTTCCGCACAGAGCTGTTCGCGATTCTCGGCAAGAGTTCGGACCTGACCGGGCGCGTGGGAATCTGGAACGCCGTCATTCACCTGGCGCAGGAGAAGCCCGTGATCGGTTGGGGTTGGGTCAGCTACTGGACTCCCTGGGTAGAGCCGTTCAAGAGCCTCAAGGTGCTGAACGGCGTGCAGGTCACTCACGCGCATGATGCCTGGCTCGACGTCTGGCTCCAACTCGGGATCGTCGGCCTCGTCGTCTTCGGGGCATTCGTGCTCAGTACCGTGACGCGCGCCTGGCTGGTGGCGGTCGACTCGAACCTCGGCACGGCACAGGCGGCCCCGTCCGACGCATGGATCTCGCTTCTTCCGCTTCTCGTGTTCTCTGCGCAATTGATCCAGAGCATCGCTGAGAGTCGCATGCTCGTGGAGGGCGGCTGGATTCTGCTGGTGGTGTGGGCCGTCAAGACGAAGGCGGTCTTCATTCCCGCCGCTCCGTCGGTCCGGCCTGCGCTCGTCTCGACGGGGCGACCGTCGGCATGACCGGCAGGGGAACGCCCCTCTCGGGCTTCGATGTCGCCGAGCACTTCATTGCAACTCCGCGATTCAGTGCCGCACTGTGCCTGACGATCGTCGGAGCGGAATTGTGCTCCCTGCTGGTACGTGAACTCGTCGGCTGGCCGGGTCTCGCAGCAATTCTCGCCGTACTCGTCCTTCTCTCCACTCTCTCTCTGCTGGCACGACGGCATCAGATCGATTGGCATGGTCCGTTACCCCTGTCGGTGCTGATCTTCGTCGGCTGGGCGAGCATCTCGATCTTCTGGAGCCAGTACCAGTGGGCCACTTTCGGCAGTATCGTCTACTTTCTCGCGGTGACGATGCTCGGCGTTTATATTGCGCTTGTGCGGGATACCATCCAGATTGCTCGAGCCTTCGGCGATGTTCTGAGATTCGTGCTCGCGGTCTCGCTCGGCCTTGAAATCTTTTCGGGTGTGCTCATCGACTCTCCGCTGGGTTTCCTCCACATCCAGGGACGACTCGGCGACCTGGGTCCGATCCAGGGCATCTTCGGCACCCGCAACGAGCTCGCGATAGTCCTCCTCGTCGCCATCATCACGTTCGCCATCGAATTGCGCACCCGCTCCGTCGAACGAGGTATCTCTGTCGGCTCCCTCATCGTCGCCGGAGCGATGCTGCTGCTTTCTCGGTCGCCGATCGGAATCGGCACCCTGCTCGTCGTGACTCTTGCCGGTGGTGCGCTGTACCTGATCCGCAAGCTGCCTCCCTCTCGCCAGCGATTCGGCCAGATCACACTCTCGGCGATTGCGCTGGGCGTCGCGATCACCGCGTGGGTGCTTCGGCAGCAGCTGATCGGCGCCTTCAGCGCGAGTAGCGAAATGAACACCCGCCTTCAACTGTGGCGCTCGATGCGCGTGCTGATCCCGCAGCACAACCTCGAGGGGTGGGGATGGGTGGGGCTCTGGCGGACCGACCTCACCCCCTTCATATTCCTCCCCCACTCGGCATCGCAGACGCCGGCATCCGGTCTGAATGCCTACCTCGATGTCTGGTTCCAGCTCGGTGTCGTCGGACTCCTCCTCTTCGTCGGGGTGCTCGGACTCGCATTCGTCCGGTCGTGGCTACTTGCCGCGAGCCGCCGCAGCATCGTCTACGCCTGGCCGGCGCTCGTGCTGGTCGCCCTGCTGGTCACCTCGCTGGCAGAAAGCGCGGTTCTCATCGAGTTCGGCTGGCTCACTTTCGTGGTCTGCTCGGTGAAGGCCGCGCGCGAGCTGAGTTGGAGACGCGCTTTCACTCCAGAACCCGCGGCGCCATCGCTGCGATGACCGTGTCTTTGGCTACTGTGGGATGGTGACGAGTCCCCGGGCCCTTGTGAGGGATGCGGACACGCTCGTGCAACGTGAGCGCTATGAAAACACGCCCGCGAAATCCAGGGAGTGGTACCCGCTCTTCGCCGGTCAGTTTCGGGCGGCCATCGTCTACGGGGGTGGTCTCGTCCTACTCGATACCCAGATCTTCGATGGTGCCGTTCTTCTCACCCTCGGCCCGACCGGTCTCAGCACCATGCTCGGGGCGACCGAGCTCGACTCCCGGGTCGTCGTCTCGCTTCGAGATGCCAGCGCGGAGCGGTCGCTTGAGAAAATACTGCATCCCGGCTTCGTGTCTCAGGTCGACCGCCTCGGCTGGCCGGAGGCGACTCTCCGTCGCCGCAGACGCGCTTGGGTGGATGCGATCGAGGATGATCGGTTCACCAAAGAGGTCCGAGAGGCCGACTTCGATTTCGACCGTGCGCTGTCCGCGCGGCTGAAAGAGGCGGGTTCAACGTTCCCGTGGAGCTCCGACCACGGCTCCATCCGCATTCGGCTAAAAGCCGTGTACACGCGCTCCGGCGCCCACGAAGTGGTCGAGCACAGTGACCTCGACGCACTCGGGCGCGCTGCGCTCCTCGAGTGGTGGGAGTCCGCCTACATGGACGTGATCTCGCTCCAGCACGATGCGGCATGGATGGATTCGGAGCCGGGCGGTGTCGGTTCTCGACCCATGCCAGGCGACGGGCCAAGCTCGAAGGACACGGGTGTCGAGCGACTGCGTGCTTCTGATCCGATTCCGAATTCGGTCATCCGCAGCCTGGCGAGAATGTCGGGCGGCGAATTCGCCGCGGTAGTCGGCGGGGGGTCTGACCTGTTCGCCCGACTCCACGGCAAAGCCGGGCTGAGAAACAGGGTGAGAGTGGGTCTCTTCCTGCTCGACGCCACGCGGAGCCCGACTCCCCTCGTCTCGCTTCTCTTCACCGCCCTGCGAATACTCAGCTGGGCGCTCATAGTCGTTTTCATAGTGGCACCACCGCAGAGCTGGTGGGGCGCGCCGCTTGTGATCTTCGCTGCCCTCATCCAGCTGCCCTTTTTCGATATCGTGAATTTCGGACGATATTTCGGGAGCCGCTCGCGCGCGTACATGCGAAGGCCGATCCGGCGATGACCGTCGACGACGGACCCGAGATCGTCTACAGCTACCCCCTCTCCCCCCGGATCGAACTGTTGCGTGAACCGCTCGGGAACGACCGTTACCTGCACTGGATTGAGCTCCAGGGAGGTATCCCGGGGGTCGTGATCGTGGTAACCGACGGCGCTTCGGTGCTGCTGCAGCGGCAGTGGCGGCGTGCAGTCGGGGCGTGGGTGTGGCAATTCCCGCGAGGCAATGGGGAGACTGCCGATGCTCGTCTCGACGCCGCCCGAGAACTCGAGGAGGAGACCGGCATCTCCTCGGCCCACCTGACGCCGATCGGCCGCGTATTACCCGATCCGGGCATCCTCTCGACCGCCGTCTCTGTCGTCGAGGCGAGAGTGGAATTTCTGGATGTCTCGACTCTGCACACCAGCGATGAAAACGAGCTGATCGACACTTTCGAGGCCGTCGGCGTATCCGCGCTCGATTCGTGGATCGCTCGCGGGGATCTCTGCGACGGAATCACCCTCGCGGCGCTGCAAGTGTGGCGCTCTCACATCGCTGTCGAGTGATCTCTCTGAACGCACCCGCGTCAGGCCGCCGCTACCGGGTCACGAGTTCCTGACAGCTCTTGATGTTCCAGTAGGTATTGACGAAATCGGGAAGGCAATAGGTTCTGGGCTGCTCAGTCGCCTGTGACTTCAGACCGGATATGCCGTAGTACGCACGGATGCCCGGTTCGGTCCACGCAGGCCCGCTCGACCCAGGAATCAGGTAGTCCGTTGTCTCGGTATCGAGAACGAGTATCGGCAGCGGGGTGATCGCTATCACAGTCTTTTTCTCGGCGACCTGGTGCGCGACATCGAACCCACGAGCATCGAAGAGGCTTGCCCGTAGCGACTCGGCCTCGACAAGGCGGGTTGCTTCCCCCTTCCAGCCGAAGAGGAATCCTGCAGAACAGACGAGCACGAGAGCGGCGACAAGGCTCGACGAAAGCGCGCCTCGGGATGCCACTCCGGCAACAACGGCCGCAGTCGAGATCACCACGGCGACCGCGAGAATCATGGTCGGGAAAGCCAAGGCTCGGAGGGGGATGGCACCACCGTTGTATCCGTAGAGCACGAGCGCATTTGTGATGAAAGACGCCGAGAATGTCGCCATCGCAGCACCGGCGACGATGATGACCCGCGTTCGGAACCGCAGACTCGGGAGCACGTGGCCGAGGAGCAGACCGAGCGCGACGAGTCCCAGAGAGCGGAGCGTCGCAAAGTGTGCGAGGAGTGCGCCGACGTCCTGAAGGGAGGAAATAATGATCGGCCCGATGCCGACGCTCTGACCGATCGTCTGCACCGCGACTCGACCCGATCGCCCTGGAGCGAGCGACGAAACCAGGAGCCCGGCGATCGCGACGACCGTCATCACAGCAATGATCGTGCGAGACGCGGCCAGACGAGATCTGAAGACTGTGAGAGAGAATACGAGCGCAACGATCGCGATACCGACCACGTAGGTCGCCGACGTCTCGCTGAGTCCTTCGAGGGCGAAGACCGCCACGGCAGCCAGCGCAGACAGGACTATCCGATTCCTGCCGGATGCACACACTCCCGCGAGAGTGAGCGCAGCCGCT
>JANYGT010000225.1 GCA_025362355.1 Lacisediminihabitans sp.
GTCTACGGCAGCCCGGAGCTTCTCGCCGCCCGGCAGGCTGCGATTGAACGGGCTGTTCTCACGATCCCCGGCGCGAGTATCGTCTTCGACGAGTACGCGGGGGATGTCGATCCAAAGCTCGTCGCGCCACAGCATCGCACCCAGCTCGGTGTGCCGAGCAACGACGCGATCGGCATGATCGCGTGGCGCGGTGGCACGCCGGCCCACTCGGATATCGGGTTGGTATGCCAGCCGACCGCGACATCCGTGAACCGCCTCCGTGCACTCGTGCGAGAGCGGGTCGAGGCGGCTGGACTCGACTTCACCGTCGGATTCATGCTCTGGCCGAGACACATCGTCGCGATGACGCTCGTCAGTTTCGATCGGGATGACGCAGCCCAAACCGCGGTCATCGGCGAGCTGATCTCGTCGACGATCGTCGCCGCGGCCGCCGAGGGTTTCGGAATCTACCGCGCTCATGTCGAGCACATGGATGTCGCGGCAGCCCAGTACTCCTACAACGACCACGCCGCGCTCCGGCTGGCCGAGCGCCTCAAAGACGCGCTGGACCCTGGCGGCATCCTCTCCCCGGGCAAGCAGGGCATCTGGCCGGCCGCACTTCGCACGGAGCGGATGCCTCGCCCGGAGTGACCACTACCCGCGCGACTTGAGCTCCGCCGCGTGATCCGGCACGTACTTGTATTGCTCCTTCGCGGGGCGCTCATAGTCGTCGGCGGTCGGTCGCTCGGGAAGCTCGATCGGCTCCGGTTCGATTTTCTCCCAGGGCAGCTGGGAGAGCAGATGGCTGATCACGTTGAGCCGCGCCGACTTCTTGTCGTCGCTCTCGATCGTCCACCACGGGGCCTCCGGGATGTCGGTGACGCGGAACATGTCGTCTTTCGCCCGCGAGTAGTCTTCCCACTTGATGATCGAGAGGAGGTCGGTCTCCGACAGTTTCCAGCGGCGCATCGGGTCGTGCAGTCGCGACTCGAAGCGTTTCTGCTGCTCCTCGTCGGAGACCGAGAACCAGTACTTCTGCAGGATGATCCCGTCCTCGACAAGCATCCGCTCGAGCGTAGGCACCTGGTGGAGAAAAAGTTCGTACTGTTCGGGGGAGCAGTAGCCGAGCACGTGTTCGACGCCGGCGCGGTTGTACCAGGACCTGTCCATGAGCACGATCTCGCCCGCCGCCGGCAGGTGTTCGAGGTAGCGCTGAAAGTACCACTGACTCTTCTCGCGCTCGCTCGGCACGGAAAGCGCGACAACACGAGCAGACCTCGGATTCAGGTACTGGATGATGCGCTTGATCGCACCACCTTTGCCTGCGGCATCCCGTCCCTCGAACAGAACGAGAACGCGCGCGCCGGAGGAGATCACCCACTGCTGCATCGCTACGAGTTCGATCTGCAGGCGTTCGAGATCCGATTCGTAGGCCGACTTCGCCGGTCGTGGCGCGTGGTCTTTCTTGTCGTGCTTCTTTCGACCAGTCATTCGGTTCCTTTCGTGTGCTGCGGGGATCGCGAGCCGTTCCGGAAGATGATCCGACGGATGTTACGGCCGGCAAGTGTCAGTCGACGGCATCCTACGGTCTCGCATGCCCGGTTGGGTCGTAGTCGTCCGGTACGTCCTGGTCACCGACGTCATCCGGGCCGCCCGTACCGGGGAGCACCTTGACGGATTCAGCTTCGAGTGACTCGTCGTTGAACGCTTCGCTGTCTGTGACTTTCTCATTTTGCTTCGCGACGATGTCCCGCTCATTTCCTTGGCTCATAGTTCGACCGTAGGCCGGTACCACAGCCAGAGGGAGTCATTGCATTCGTGCTCGGAACGGCCTACGGAGGATTCCGATCCCGGTGTGCTGCGGGAGGATCGGCGATATTCTCACTACATGGTTCAGTCGAGCGCCCTGACTGTCGAGCAGTACCTGTCCGAGGTCGAGCCCGCCCGCATCGCCGCCATTCAGCGGTTGCGTGACGAATGCCGGGCCAGGCTGACGGGCTGGGAAGAACGGATGCAGTGGGGCATGCCGGGTTACGGACCTCCAGGCGCCGACGCCCTGATCAGTTTCAACAGCCAGAAGGGTTACATCTCCGTCTATATCGGCAAGTCGACGATCGACGATCACAAGGCCCTTGTGACGGGAGCCAGCTTTGGGAAGGGCTGCATCCGCTACCCGAATCCAGATCGAATCGACTTCGATCTTCTCGGAACGATGTTGTCGGATGCCTTCCGGGCCAAGGGCGGCGAGAGCTAAACCGGAAGGCTTTCTTTTTTCGATAGGCTCCGAGCCATATCGCTGATAATGCCCATTATGTCAAGTAGAAGTTCCTCTATTTGCAAAATATGCCATCAGAGTAAAAGCGGACAATACCCGAGCCATTCTCCGACCGTGGCTGGCAGACCGCATCCCGGGACGAGTGACTATCGGCGGTGGTTTGGTGCAGCACTAACTCTCCAGTGTTACACTTAGGGTATGCCCACGTCGAGAGCCCGCCATACTCTGACGGAAACCGATGAGATTGCCGAAGCATTGGATGATGCCGCAGTGGCATGGCCGGAACTGCGTGGCGATCGCGGAGCCCTCCTGCGCAAGCTGGTCGAAGCCGGCCGGGCCGCAGTTCACGTCGACGACGGCGTCCACGCGTTGGTTAGTGGGGCTGCCGGCGCCGCGACCGGTGCATATCCTCGTGATTCGCGCGCCGAACTCCTCGCCGAGTGGCCCGAGTGATCGTCCTTGACGCCAACGTGTTGATCGGATTTCTCGACGCAAAGGATTCTCACCATGCCGCTGCCGTAAATCTTCTCGAGCGCCGCTTTGCCGACGGATTTGGGGCCAGTGTCTTGACGGTAGCCGAAGCGCTAGTTCATCCAACACGTGTGGATCGCCAGGATGCCGCAATGGCGTCTCTCGTCAAAATCGGTGTCCGGGTGATCCCGCTCGAAGCTTCGGACGCCGCCGCGCTTGCTCGTGTGAGAAATAGCTATCGCGTGCGAATGCCCGATGCTGTGGCTCTTCACGCTGCCTTAAGCACTGGTTCCGAGCTCGCAACATTCGACGAAGCCCTTACAGCAGCAGCGGAAAAGGCCGGCGTCGCGATCATAAATTATCCTCGGATCAGAGATATTCCTGTCGCTGATGGTCTCGACTATGCCAAGAGATGTCCGGCACGCTCGCATTTGCGCGACGAATGCTTGTCGACATACAGCTCAACCTTGGTCCACATATTGGCTATTTAGCGCCAACATTGCCGAGACCAGAGCAACTACCCAAGTTCCTCAAGAAAGGATCTGACTCTAAGCCTGAATCAGAATCTGTTTTCGCCAGAGTCTGCTAGAAAACTGATTCTTGGAGTCAAAATCCCTAATTCGCTTTCGATCATTTCCACCCAAGCGATCTCTTCTTGAGAGACGCTCGCGAGGAGAATCGATCGGTCATCCCTGAGAAGGTGCAGGTTCTCAGGCAGAGCGGGGCTGACCCAAGAATAGAGTCCGACGGCAGCCGCGATTAACAGTCTGACGACTTCAGCTTCGCAACCGTACAAATACCGAGCCGAGAGTCGATCGGGCGGAAAGTTCCGAGTCCCGGGCCATTGGTTTACTTGTTCGACCGATACTAGCCAGGGGGAAAGGCTCGCAATCAAATCAATTGCATCCGCTGAAAGTGATGTATCCAACGATTCGACTGTGAACCCCACAAATTGAGCGAACGGCGCGAGCGTGGCGAGCAGCAATGAATAGCTTTCGCCCTCTAACGGGCTCTTTAGGTACATGACATCTCGAATCGTCATGAAATCAGTGGAATATCATCATGGTTGCCGCTTATTCAAACGATGGGTGTAGCCAGATCGATTTGATTTGTTCGTTTGCGATTCCGATCAGCGTGTTCGTGGCGATCTGAATGTTGCTGAGGTCGTCGCTCCGATCTGGCTCGCTGCAACAAATCCATCCCGACATAGAGTCCACCGCTGTCGTCCACTTTCCCACAGATGCCAGCTCGACGGCCACACCTGATTCGAGACTTGCTCTATCGACCAGTTCTACGCTGCCGTCTACCGCTGTGGGCGTAGGAAGTTTTGTTTCAATCCAGCGCGATCTCGGCGAGAGACCGTCGACATAGAGAAGCCGCCCATTGTCTATGTCGACTTCGATTGACAAAGTTCCGACGAGGAGGTTCGTTGTAATTGCCCCCGTAAGATTCCCAGCCCTGAGAAAGAGGAACGAGTGTTCCGCGCCTCGGAAAGACAACACTCCTTCGGTAGGCGATCCCCCTAAAGCTTTGACGCCCAAACGACTCATCTGTCCCCCACGAAGTTGAAATGAAGAAGTAGCATATGGTTTGGGCCCACTAGCTGGTAGGTACCGGGAGTGCCGGTAATGGAGCCTGGCGCACCCCACCTCAATTCACGTTCGACTCTCCCGAGGTCCGCAACCGGCGCGACGGCGTCCATCACATTGTGAATTAACTGGTGGCTCGGGAGGACCTAGTCGGGCTCCTCTTTCCCTCCGCGCCGCGGGCCAACGATGATGCCGAACAGAGAGCCGTCTTCTCTAAGCCAGAGCTCTGCAATCTGCCCAGCGCTCTCGACAGAAGCGCCAAACACTAAAGGGGCTCTGACTTGGTCTAAGTTCGCAAGGGTGCTCTCCAATCCAAAAACATCGTCAAGAATTCGATTGACACGACGACGTTGAATCGTCTTGAGCTTCTCCGTCGCCACAGGAGGAAAGTCGATCAATCTCGATGGGTCCATCCCTTCGAGGATGCCCAATGCCTTACTGCGCTGCGGTGATTGTTTGTCTTCGTGATCGACTAACGCATATAGCGCGCCCACGGTCAGCACCAAATTCAACGCCACCGCCCTGCCCCCTCGACCGTTCCTTTGATGAGAACTTCTGATTCACTATAGATATCCGGCGAAGTCACCCGCACACAGGCGCTCGTGTCCGCATCTGGGCTCCGCGAATTATCCCGGGGAGGAGCCACTTTTTGCAAAGTCTTCTGCAACCAATTTGGCAGTAGTCCACCAGGTGAAAGCACTCTGTGCGTCCCCGGCGTTATGTCGACGTAACCCCGGCGCTACCTTCAGCGACTACGTAAAAAGAGGTGGGTAGTCACATTTTAAAAAGGGATGTTGCCTTCCCAAAATGGGTTCCCCACTTCGAATGGTCGGTAGCCAGCGGGAGCCGGCTCGACTCTGAGATCGGAGAAGACGAGACTGAGGTTATGGCCGTTGGTCTCTATCCGCGCCTCAATGAACGGGATCCCTAGGTCTTTCGACCACGCTTGGGCCGATTCAGAATCCGCAATGAGCTCAAAACCGGGATACAGAATCTGCCATTTGACGCCCCAGACATAACCCTCGAGGTCTACCCCGTTTCGTAGTCAATGAGACGCTCATCCATCGATCGCGCCCAAATCTGCGGATGCAAGGCAGTTGATACGTTCGCCAGCACGCAATTCACAAACACATAGCCGAAATACTCCGTTGGAATGCCGGTGCTCGGATCAGCGCTTAGCTGAAGCACCATTTCGTAGTCACGCATGTAATCGGTGAAGCCATGAAAGACGAGCGCCTGATCGAACGCGTTCTTAAAAGCTGCTTCGATTTCGATGATGTCCACGGAACAACCGTATTGGAAGCTCGAGTTCGAACGCCGAGTACGCCAACTATCAATATGCGGGCACGTCACCAGCAGTTGCTCAGAGTGGAGGAAGTGCTGCACAGGGTTGCGTTAGACGGGTGCGACCACGCGGATGCCAGCCGACGCTGCGGCCCGGGCGAGCTCCCCGTCGTACGTGACGACCTCGTCGACGCCGATCCGTATCGCTGCCGCAAGATGGATCGCATCATTCGATCGCAATGGCGCAAGCGTGCCCGCGGCGAGCAGATCTCCCCGCGTCACGTCTACCAACGCAACTGCATCGATGACCTTGGTGATCGCGTCCAAAGTGAGCACAGTCGGGTGCCGACCGGCCGCGCAATGCAATTCGGCGTGCAGCAGCCACGACGCCACGAGACGACGGCCCGTTGTGGTCAATTCGATCAGCAGCGCGGCGGATTCGGCTTCGTCAACGAGCAATTTCATTGCCGCCGACGTGTCCAAATACGTGGTTGTCACCACTGGCCGCGGCTGTCCTCGATCAACTCTCGCGCAGTTACCTCGGACACCGCGGGCGCTATCGCCAACAGTGCTTCTACGCCTACGCGGGCCGGGCGCGCTTCACCTCGAGCAATCAGGCCGTCCAACACGTTTCCACCCACTGGAATGATGATCGCAGCCGGATGCCCGTTATTGCTGACCTCTATCGACTCCCCCGCCTCGACCCTCCGCAGGATTTCTCCGCTGCGGTTGCGCATCTCCCGATGAGTGATCTTTTCCATGTAGCACAACGTAGCACGCCGCTCGTATCCTCATCCAATCGGTGGCGCGGACACCGTTCGGCCGATCCTCTGCAAGCTGGCGGGGCGTCCCCGCCCCCGCGTTCCGCCGAGAGGGGGTACTAAGTCAAGTGGAAGTCGCTTTGCTCGCTAGTGCAGCCGTCATTTGGTCCGGCCGACGCTCGCTCAGTTCAGTCGCTGAGTCAGATGCACGACGATCGACTCACCGTCGGTCTTGCCGATCTTCTTGCGGATCACGGCCGCGACAGGGAGTTTGTGGGTTCCATCACCCAGTGCCATGAACGATCCTCGAAAGGATTCGCCGTCGATGGTGCCGCTTACTTTGACGAGGCCTCGCGTGCCAAAGATCGTCGCGGACTCGGGCAGCTGTACGCAGGTCCAGGTGTCCCCCTCGCGCACTTTGCCGAGGGTGGCGGTAAACGTGATGTCCAGTGGGGTCGGTTCGGCAGTCATAGTCATTTCCTCGCTTACGAAGTTGGCCGTCACAGGAAGAGATCGATTGCGACCCCGACGACGATGAGTTCCACTACCGAGTCGAGTAGGTGGACCGCCGCGACAGGGATGCCATGTGCAGTGGCACCGGCACTCTGGGGTGGTCTCACTGATGCGGCATTCCGCGGTGTCACTCTGGACTACGAGACCGTCATCCGGAATTTGATTTCTGCAATGATTGCCTCAACTTTCGGTCTGTGACCACCCGCGACGCCTGCCAGGGGGTGGCTCTTGAGCCACTCCCCCGGCACCGCGTCAGCGCAGATCGAACCGATCGAGGTTCATCACCTTTGTCCACGCCGCGACGAAGTCGGTGACGAACTTTTCACGCGCATCCGCACTCGCGTACACCTCGGCTACCGCACGCAGCTCCGAGTTCGAACCGAACACCAGGTCTGCTCGAGTTCCGATCCACTTGCGCTCGCCAGTGACGTGATCACTGCCGCTGAATGCGTGCTTGCCCTGGTCGAGAGCGGTCCACTTCGTTCCGATGTCGAGCAGATTGGTGAAGAAATCGTTCGTCAGCACCCCCGGAGTCGCCGTCAGCACCCCGTAGGACGACCCGTCATAGGTCGTGCCGAGAACGCGGAGGCCACCCACCAGCACCGTGAGTTCCGGCGCACTCACCGTGAGCAGATTGGCCTTGTCGATCAGGTGGTACTCCGCCGGAAGATTCGCCAGCGGTCCGCTGTAGTTGCGGAACCCGTCTGCCACCGGCTCGAGGTAACCGAACGACTCGACATCGGTCTGCTCCTCGAGGGCATCCACTCGGCCCGGTGTGAACGGAACAGACACCGCGAAACCGGCAGCCTTCGCAGCCTCTTCGACAGCAACGCTGCCGGCAAGGACGATCAGATCGGCCATGGACACCTTCGTGGCGGAGCTCGCATTGAAGCTGGTCTGGATGCTCTCGAGGCCCGCAAGCACGGTCGTCAGCTGGGCAGGGTTGTTAACCTCCCAGCTGCGCTGCGGCTCGAAGCGGATGCGTGCACCGTTCGCTCCCCCGCGCTTGTCACTGCCGCGGAACGTCGAGGCAGACGCCCACGCGGTCGAGACCAGCTGGGAGACGGTCAGCCCCGACGCGAGGATGCGCTCGCGAAGCTGTGCAATCTCAGTCGCCCCGATCGGATCTCCGACAGCTTCCGGCAGCGGATCCTGCCAGCTCAGCGCCTCGGCCGGAACCTCCGGCCCGAGATAGCGAGCCTTCGGGCCCATGTCGCGGTGCGTCAGCTTGAACCACGCGCGAGCGAAAGCGTCGGATAAGGCATCCTGATCTTCGGCGAACCGACGACTGATCTTCTCGTATGCCGGGTCGGCCCGAAGCGCGATGTCGGTCGTCAGCATGCGCGGCTCGCGGTGCTTGGACGCGTCGTGCGCCAGCGGCACCAGATCGGAACCTGCACCGTTCTTCGGTCGCCACTGGTGCGCGCCTGCCGGCGACTCCATGAGCTCCCACTCGTAGGCGAACAGGATGTGGAAGTACTCGTTGTCCCACCTGGTCGGGTGGTACGTCCAGGTGACCTCGAGGCCCGAGGTGATCGCGTCGTCACCGACTCCCGTGCCGAACGTGTTGTTCCAGCCGAGTCCCTGGTCTTCCAGCTCACCGGCCTCGGGATTCGGGCTGAGGTGCGAATCGGGCGCTGCGCCGTGAGTCTTACCGAAGGTGTGGCCACCGGCGATGAGCGCGACGGTCTCCTCGTCGTTCATGGCCATGCGCTTGAAGGTCTCGCGAATGTCGCGAGCCGACAGGAGCGGGTCTGGATTGCTGTTCGGCCCCTCCGGGTTGACGTAGATGAGGCCCATCTGCACGGCGGCGAGTGGCTTTTCGAGGTTGCGGTCTCCGGTGTAACGCTCATCACCGAGCCACGTCTTCTCCGGGCCCCAGTAGACATCGTCATCCGGCTCCCAGGCGTCTATGCGACCGCCCGCATAACCGAAGGTCTTGAAGCCCATCGACTCGAGCGCCACGTTACCGGCCAAAATCATGAGGTCGGCCCAGGAGAGACTCTGGCCGTACTTCTGCTTCACCGGCCAGAGCAGACGCCTGGCCTTGTCGAGGTTGACGTTGTCCGGCCAGCTGTTGAGGGGGGCGAATCGCTGCTGCCCGGTGCCGGCACCGCCGCGACCGTCGAACACGCGGTAGGTTCCCGCGCTGTGCCAGGCCATCCGCATGATCAGTGGGCCGTAGTGACCGAAGTCGGCCGGCCACCACGCCTGGGAGGTTGTCAGGACGGCCTCGAGGTCAGCCTTCACTGCCGGCAGATCAAGTGAATTGAACGCCGCGGCATAGTCGAAGGACTCGCCGAGTGGGTTGATGACAGCCGGCTCCTTCGCAAGGATCTTGACGTTCAGCCGCTCGGGCCAGAACGCACTACTGCCCCCGCCCTGAGTCGGCTGCGGGGAAGTCTGTCCGTGCGGAACCGGGCACTCCGATGCAGTTTCACCGGCACTCGGTTGTGAGGTGTCGCCTTCGGTGACGGTCACTCCTTGATCTTCAGCCATGGGGATCCTTCCATTGTGGGTTTCTAGAGGTGGGGCGGATGAGAGATGCAGAAATTCAGGATGCGCAGCGTGCGCAGGTGCCCCAGTAGACGACCTCGGCGGTGTCGATCACGAATCCGTGGTCGCCAACAGGAGCGAGGCAGGGGGCTTCGCCAAGCACGCAGTCGACATCGACGATGTCACCGCAACTGCGACAGATCGCGTGATGGTGGTTGTCGCCGGTTCGCGTTTCGTACCGCGCCGCCGAGCCGGCCGGTTGGATGCGGCGCAACAGACCTACCGCGGTCAGCCGATTAAGGGTGTCGTAGACGGCCTGGTGCGACAGTGTCGGCAGCTGTGCGCGGGCCACGTCGATGAGTACATCTGTTTGAGCGTGGGCGTGAGACTGAACCGCTTGCAATACCGCAACGCGCGGGCGAGTAACGCGCAAGCCCGCAGTGCGCAGCATTTCTTCCGGATCGGTCACTCTTCGAGTCTGCACCACATTCTTGAATGATTCAAGAAAACTCGCCAGGTTTCAGCAAACCAATCGGTGCGGCGGACCTCAGCGCATGAACGTCACGTGTATTACGCCGCTCTCGGCAACCTCGGAGGTGACCGTGTAGTCGCGCTCGAGCTCGTGCAGATCATCCCAGAGCCGCACGCCCCGTCCGAGCACGATCGGGGCCATCGCGACGTGGATGCGATCCACGAAACCGGCGGCGAGGAAGTCGCGAACGACGCCCGCTCCCCCACCGATCCGGATGTCGGCCGAACCCGCGAGTTCTCGCGCACGATCGAGAGCCTCTCGGGGGCTCACGGCGAGGAATTCGAAGCGGGTGCCGTTCGCGAAGTCAATCGGTGCGTGTTGCCGATGGGTCAGCACGAGAACCGGCGCACGGAAGGGCGGCTCGTCGCCCCACCAGCCCTGCCAGTCGGGATCGTTCGGGAACGCGTGGAAGCCGAACATGCCGGCTCCCATGATCTCCGCGCCGACCCCCTCGAAGTACGCCGCCGCATAGCGATCATCGACGCCGGTGGTCCCCTCCCCAGAAGCGTCATGCATCACGCGCTGGCGGAAGGTCCGCGTGGCGGCGTACTCGGCAACGAGTCTGCCCCAGTGCTCCCCCATGGGATTGTCCGGTGACTGATTCGCCGGCATCGCGACGCCGTCGAGTGAGAGATTGAGGTCGACGCGAACGGTCATGGGATCCTTCGATGCGCAAAACGACGTCGGTCGGAGAATCCACTCCGACCGTGCCACCGCCGCCGGGCGGCTGTCGTGGTGTCGATTATGGCGCTACCCCGAGTGTGGCGCCACCACGGCGGCCGTGACGAACCTGTGATGGCCAAGATTTCTAGGTCCAGCCGAGTCCGAATCGAGTCCCCACCTCGACAAAGGCGTATCAGAGCGAGAATGCCACCCCCGTTTGGGGGAATAGAGCATCGAGATCGCCGAGGGTAAAACAAGGAGGAAGTCGGCGACCCGAACATGCTGAAAGTCATATTTCTCGGTGAGGAGATTCCAGCATGAACACGTCTCGCATTCATTTCCGTTCGCGGACGGTGGTCGGAGGCGCGGTCAGTCTCGTGCTTATCGCCGCCATGCTGCTCGTGTCGGCGGATGGGGCAAGCGCAGTCACTCCGCCTGGCGTGGGCCTTGGTACCGCCGACGGTTTCAACGTCTTGGCAAGCACAACCGTGACGAACACCGGCAACAGTGTCATCAACAACGGGGATGTCGGGCTCAATCCCGGCACATCGGTAGTCGGCTTCCCACCAGCGACAATCAACAACGGTGTAATCCACGCAACGGATGCTCGGCCGAGCAGGCTCAGGTCGATGCGACTACCGCCTACAACGACGCGGCGGGAAGAACGCCCGACGAGTCGAACATCATCGATCTCGGCGGTCGCACGCTGGTGCCGGGCGTCTATGCCGGAGACGCGCTGGCGATCAACGGCGCACTCACCCTCAACGGGGATGCGTCATCCGTCTTCATCTTCCAGGCTGCCTCAACGCTGATCACCGGTTCGGCGAGTTCCGTCACCTTCATCGGCGGAGCCAACCAATGCAACGTCTTCTGGAAAGTCGGCAGTTCGGCCACGCTCGGTAGCAATTCGACATTCGTCGGCACGATCCTCGCCCTCGCCTCCATCACCGCCGATACCGGGTCAACCGTTAGCGGGCGACTGCTCGCTCGTACCGGCGCGGTGACCCTCGACGACAATGTCATCACCCGATCGGCGGACTGCGGAGCTCGGCCCGCTCTCGTTGCGAGCACCCCCTCGAACGCGACGATCGCGCGCCTCGCGCTCGCTCAACAGTCGGCGGCAACTGCGGCAGCGAACGCCGCAGCGACCGCTGCGGCATCGCGAACACCATCGCCAGCCCGAGCACGAGCCGCAGCAACACCTACTCTTCCCTTCACCGGATTTGACGCGACAATTCCCGCGATCGCTGCCAGCACTCTGATTCTTCTCGGTCTGCTCCTCCTCGTGACTCACCGTCGCAGTCCCGACGCGCGGTACCACTCTTCACGCCACCGCGCCGGATGAGCCAGCCCAACATGATTGTCGGCAGTGCATCGAGCTGTGTCGGGTTGTGTCCAATCGGTTGGTGATGCGCCATCCGCTCCCGGGCCCCAGGACAGCCTGCTAGCTTGCTAGCCTGCTAGCAATGACCGCGAAACAGCAGTTCAATGTCTATCTCGCGCCAGATCTGATCCGACTGGTCAAGCATGCGGCTGTGGATTCCCGCCAATCGCTGAGCGCGTACGTCGCAGACGCTCTCCAGGCGAGCATCTCCGGCATCGATGAGAACGGCGACGAGTCACGTCGTGACGAAATGCGAGAGGCCGACCCCGAATGAGAATCGTAGCGATTCGAGTCATGCAAGTGAGGGCAGCAATGGCCTCCTTCTATCAAGCCCTCGGTCTCTCGACAGACCTGGAGTCCAGAACCGGAGAGTGGATCGAGTTGGCAGCAGACGGATTCAGCCGCGGGCACGGCTCCTCGTTGCGCACGACATCCGGTCCTTATTAACGTGGATCGCATGTCGGAGGCACGGGATTTATCCCCAGGAAGGCGTTATTTTTTCGTCCATGACGGTCTTCGGCTGTCGTACCTCGACTCTGGGGGTGACGGGCCGGTGCTGCTCGCCCTCCACGGTCACCTCAACGAGGCGCGCTTCGTCGATGAAGGGGCGGTACCTCGCTCGATCCCGTACCGGGTTGTCGCCCTCGACCAGCGTGGTCATGGCGAATCAGATCATGCTCGCTCTTACGAGGTCGACGACTACGTCGACGACGCCCTCGCACTGCTGCACCATCTCGGGGTGGACAAATTGACTCTGCTCGGCCATTCACTCGGCGGTGTCATTGCTTACTCGCTTGCCGCTCGCATCCCTGCGCGCGTTGAGAAGCTCGTCGTGGTCGATATCGGAGCCGTCGTCGACGATGATCTGAGCAGTGTTCTCACCTGGCCGAAACGCGCTCCTACACGGCTGAGTCTCGTTCAAGCATTCGGGTTCATGGGGCCCAAACAGGAGTACGTGATGCGCGAGTATCCCGACGGATGGGGAGTGCCATGGGTCCCCACCGAGATGGTCGCCTCGCAGCGCGCCCTCAACGGTGACCACTGGCACAGCTGGCTGGCTACCGGCATGCCGACACTCCTCGTCCACGGGAGCGAAAGCCGGACTCTCTCAGCAGAACAAGCCGACGAAATGGCACGGCGCCGACCTGCCACGACCGTCGTCCACGTGCCGGGCGGGCACGCCATTTACGTCGATGCGCAAGAAGCATATTCGACGGCCGTGTCATCCTTTCTCCAGCGGTGACGCCGCACTGCTGGAGTGATCGTCCAGCGCACTGCTACCGTCGCTTCATGACCCCGCAGGAGCTCGAGAATCTCGCCCATCTGCGGAGAGCCCGGGATCTGATCGACCGCGACTACGCCCAGCCACTCGATGTGCCGGCGATGGCCCGTCGGGCACTGATGTCGCCTGCGCACTTCTCCCGCAGCTTTCGTGCAGCGTACGGGGAGACGCCCTACAGCTATCTGATGACCCGGCGGATCGAGCGCGCGATGGCGCTCCTGCGGGCCGGAGCCACCGTGACGGATGCGTGTATGGCCGTCGGGTGTACCTCGCTCGGATCGTTCAGCTCCCGATTCTCCGAGATCGTCGGAGTCACTCCAACCGCCTACCGAACTCTCGAGCACGCCGCCGTAAACGCGATGCCGACGTTCATCGCCAGGGCACGCTCGCGACCGTCACGCCAGACCGCGTCACAACACCCACAGAGCAGGATCGAAGAAGCGGGCGCAGCACTCGCGCAATAGAGTCGCGCACATGACAATCGCACTTCAGTTCTGCAATATCACCGTCGGCGACGTCGACGAGGCGATCGCCTTCTACGGTGACGCTCTCGGCTTGTCCGTGCGCAACGACGTCGGTTCGGGCTCGTTCCGCTGGGTCACGCTCGGCAGCGACTCCCAGCCCGGGCTCGACATCGTCGTCTCAGTACCCCACGCCGGGCGTTCGAAAGCCGATGGCGACGCACTGCAGGAGCTGCTCACGAAGGGTGTTCTTCCCTTTCTGATATTCCGCTCCGATGATGTGGATGCGACATTCGAGCGAGTGCGCGCGTCCGGCGCCGAGGTGCTTCAGGAACCGATGGACCAGGCCTGGGGTCCTCGGGACTGCGCATTCCGTGACCCCTCGGGCAATACCGTGCGCATCGCTCAGGCACCGCCGGCCTGACCACGCACGCACCAGTCGATGACGAACGGCACGGGGATCACACAGGAGGAACGATGACTTCTCTCGACACCATCACCATCGAAGCCGACGACGCCACCGCGGCTGAGCGGTTCTACGCGACCGCGTTCGACCTCGGCAGTCGCGTGCGCGTCAGGCACTCGGATGCTGCGACATCCGGATTCCGCGGGTTCACCACATCCCTCATCGTGGCCCAGCCCTCTACCGTCACCGCGCTGATTGACGCGGCTGTCGGTGCGGGAGCCAGGACCATCACACCCGTCAAGAAGTCGATGTGGGGCTATGGCGGTGTCGTACAGGCGCCGGATGGGGCGATCTGGAAGGTCGCGACCTCCGCGAAGAAGGACACGGGCACCCCGACAAGAGATGTCGACCAGATCGTGCTGCTGCTCGCTGCCGCGGATGTCTCGGCCAGTAAGCATTTCTATGTCGAGCACGGCCTCAAAGTCGGCAGGAGCTTCGGCAAGTATGTCGAGTTCGCCATGCCGACGAGTCCGGTGAGGCTTGGGCTCTACGGACGCAAGGCACTCGCCAAAGATGCCGGCATCTCCCCCGACGGCAGCGGGTCACATCGACTCGTGCTCGGCAGCGATGCCGGGGCCTTCACCGATCCCGATGGATTCGTCTGGGAGCCGGCTTCGTCCTGAAACGTCGAACGGGGTCATCCCCTTCCCGGATCTCATACCCGGAGTCGGTGTCACACGCTGCGTCGACGGAAGACGAGAAGGGCCGCGACACCGCCGAGGATGGCCCATCCGGCAATCACGACCATGGCCTGATTCGGATCGAACTGGAGGATGCTGCCGGAAAGATACTGCGGCCATGAAGACTTCGGTGGAATGGTCTGCACTGCCACAACGGCGGAGGGGAACAGTTCGTCGAGATTCGCAAGCCAGACGAGGGGCGTCCCCTGCGTCGCGACCTGCAGGGGTCCGAGCGCGGTGTGACTCAGGATGAAGACGGCGACCAGCACGGAGATCGCGGCCACCGGCGCGCGCAGCAACACCCCGGCCGCACATCCGATGATGGTGATGAGCGTGCACGCCACGGTGCAGCGCACCACGGTTTCCAGAACGATCGGTGAGAAGAGTTGCGCAGCGAAACCCTGGCGATTCAGGATCGGGGTCGAGAGTGCCGCCGCGAGGAGCCCGGCGACGAGCGAGAACACCGTCGCCGCAGCGGTGACGACGCCCGTCTTGCAGAGGAGCAGCACCGCTCGGCGGGGAACGGCAAGGAGTGTCGGACGGATGTTGCCGCTCGAGAACTCGATCGTGACCGCTATCGCTCCGAAGAACGTGAGCAGCATCTGAGCCAGCCCGAGTCCGCTGGCGATCACCTGCGACTGCGTATCCGCCGTGATCAACGCGACATCCCCCGGCAGTAGCGGACCGAGAAGGAGGTCCTGAGGGCGAATACTCGAGGCGGTCAGTATTGCGATCAGGACAGTCGCTCCCGAGCTCACCCCGAGCAGCCACCAGGCCGCCGGGAGGGTCGCGAGTTTCAGGATCTCCGAGCGCAGGACATTGACGACTCGAAGTCCGGTTGTGAGCGTGGACTGCGGCGGCAGGGCTGATCTCCCCCGGCGGCGGCGAGCCCGCACCGAGGTCACGGAGCGCCGCTGGATCAGCACAAGGGCGAGTGCCAGAGAGCAGCTGACCCACCCGATGAGGACAAGGAAACCGCCGCCCGACGTCAGCGTCGAGACGGGGGCGCCCTCCACCGTGAATGGGATGGCCGGAGCACGCGTCACGAGGGCCTGTATGGCGGTCGCCGGCAGCAGATCGGTCAGTCTGGCGAGCGCTGCGCCCCCCAGTATCCCGATCGTGGTCGGTGCAAGCACGATCACAGCCGCGAGGGAAATCGCTGCGACCACGAGCGACCGTGTCAGCGCGGCACTCGCCACTCCGAGAATCCCCAGGAGGGCGGCCGCGAGCGCTCCGCAGCCGACTATCCCGAGCAGCTCGGCGGAGAATATCGCGTCGTATCCGCGCGAGTCGAGGATCACGGTCGCAACGATTCCCGCGCCGGTGAGTCCGATGAGTGCCGCCACGAAGGAGGCGATGAGCACTGGAATTGTTTTCGCAACCACAAAAAGGCGTCGTCGCGGACTCACCATGAAGGTACCCGAGATCACCTCCCCGGTATATTCCGAGCCCATGGCCACAAGTCCGAGCACAGCGGCAAGGAACGCCACGGGCAGCACCCCGATCGCGACGGACTCGAATCCCGCTGCCGCGCCCGACCGGAGCGCGCCGAGAGAGGCCGACGGAGCGACCGACGCACGAGCCGATCCCAGAACGAGCGGCCCCAGGACCATCGCGATCGCGATCCACCGCGGTGAGCGGAGTGACCACAACTTGCTCGCCTCGGTGCGGAGCATCCGTTCGAAGGTCAACCCTGGCGCCGAAACGATGTCTCGCACCAGAATCCCGGTGCTCATGGCAGACCTGACCGATACTCCAACGTGCCCGCCGTCAGCGTGCGATAGGCGTCCTCGAGCGAACTGTGCTCACTCTGCAATTCGTGCAGCGGAATACCGAGCTCCGCGGCCAGGTCGCCGATGCGACCAGTCGACGCTCCCCCGACGGAAATACTGTCGCCCTCGCGAGAAACCACGGCCCCGAGTCGCAGCAGTGCCTCGGCGAGCTGGTCTATCCGTGGAGATCGAACCCGGACCCGTCCGTTTCCCCCGAGTTCCGATAGCGTCACGAGAGGTTCATCCGCTAAAACGCGCCCATTCGCGAGCACGATGACGTGATCTGCGGTGAGCTCGACCTCGCTGATCAGGTGCGATGACAGAAAGACGGTGCGACCGTCATCCGCGAAGGTTCTCACCATCTGCCGAAACCAGCGAACCCCGTCTGGATCCAAGCCGTTCACCGGTTCATCGAAGACGTAGACGTCGGGATCCCCGAGTATCGCGCCGGCGATACCGAGACGCTGGCGCATTCCGAGAGAGAAGGTGCCGATGCGGTTGGCGGCGACATCCGCGAGACCGACCCGCTCGAGCACCTGGTCGACCCGTCTCATCGAGATGCCGTGGGTGAGGGCGAGGGCTCGGAGATGATGAAACGCCGAGCGGCCGGGGTGAGCGTTGCGAGCGTCGAGGAGTGCACCCACTCGACAGAGCGGATCGCGGAGCCGGGCATAGGGGATCCCGTCGATGGTGGCCGAGCCCGACGTCGCCGTTTCCAGACCGAGGAGGATTCGCATCGTCGTCGTCTTCCCGGAGCCATTCGGCCCGAGGAACGCCGTCACGCGCCCGGGTTCGACTCGAAAACTGACATCGTCCACTGCGAGCCGTGAACCGAAGGTCTTGACCAGATTGCGGACTTCGATCACGCGACCACGCCCCGTTCCTGCGCCAACCGTTGACGCCGTGGTGGCGATGTGCTCAGGCGTACTGAACCCAGACGGTGGTAGCTGCGGCGCAGTACGCGTGGGGGTTGACGATACTCGCCCCGCCGCTGATGTAGGTCCAGGGTCCGTAATCCGTCCATTGGGTAAAAGGCCAGATCGCGTTGCAACGAACGTTGATCCTCACGGTGCCGATGCCGGTACAGTTCGCAGTCGCGTAGCTGCCGTCGGTTCCGACCCCAGTGCAGTGCGCTACCGCCTGCGCGGGAACGGCACCCGCCAGCGACAGGAGGATTCCCAAACCCGCTGCAAGCAGGGCCACTCGTGCGATGCGCGAACGTGATGCCATCGGTCTGTCCCCCGTTTGAGTGTGGACAGAGCATGTCGCACTACTGAGATTCTGTCAATACCGGCGGTTCTACCCCACCGCAGAACTCGGCGTGGTGCGGGTCAGACCTGACGTTCCTTCAGTGCGATTCCGACGGGTGCGAAGGCGACCCGGTCGAGAATCAATTCGATCTCGGTGATCCGTCCCTGCTCGACCGAGATCAGAAGGAGGTTGCCGAGACCGCTTGGATGGGCCAGCATGCGACGCTCGAACCGCATCCGGGCGGCGTTTTCGAGGTCGACATCGCCGGCTCACCCATTCGCGGCCACTACCTCGAGATCATTCGTCCGCACCGGGTGGTGGTGTCGTGGGGTGTAGTAGGAAACGCAGACTTTCCGAGCGGGATCTCCCGGGTGAGCTTCACGCTGACCCCGACGTCGGCGGGCACTCGCGTCGACCTCCTGCACTCGGGCCTCCCCGAGCTCCGTGTCGCCGGACATACCGATGGATGGGCTCACTTCCTCGGTCGACTCGCCTCACATGCCGAGGGCGGGCCCTTCGTCATAGACGAGTGGATGCCGCTCCCGCAGCGCTGAGGTTTAGGAGTCGAACTTCACGTCTTCGGTGTTCACGACGCCCGCGGTGCGGCCCGGCGCCGATTGGTACTGCCAGTAGAGATTGGTGTGGGCGATCACCTTGTCGGGTGGAGG
>JANYGT010000247.1 GCA_025362355.1 Lacisediminihabitans sp.
CCACCGTGACGAGCCGAACACCGGTCGAGGCGACGTAATCCTCTTCGACCTGGCGGCGCTCATCCTGCCGCAGCAGCCCATGGTCGACGAAGATACAGACGAGCTGGTCACCGATCGCCTCGTGCACGATCGCGGCGGCGACGGCGGAGTCGACACCACCCGAGAGCCCGCAGATGACGCGGGACGATCCGACCTGCTCGCGGATGCGCGCGACCTGCTCGGCGATGACATTGCCGCTGTTCCAGTCGGCCGGGATGCCCGCCGCATCGTGCAGGAAATTCTCGAGAACGCGCTGGCCGAATTCCGAGTGCTTGACCTCCGGGTGCCACTGCACCCCGTACATCCGCCTCTCGTCGCTGGCGAACGCTGCGACCGGAGTGGATGTGCTCGATGCCAGCACGGTGAAGCCCGCCGGGGCCTTGGACACCGAGTCGCCGTGACTCATCCACGTCGTCTGCTCGGTCGGCTGGTCGCCGAGCAGCGTGCTCGTGCCCGCCGAGAGCGTCACCGCGGTCGAGCCGTACTCGCGGAGCCCGGTGTTCGCGACCTCACCACCGAGCTGCTGCGCCATCACCTGGAAGCCGTAGCAGATGCCGAGGACGGGGATCCCGAGCTTCAGGATGCCCGGGTCGAGAGTAGGAGAGCCAGGCTCGTAGACGCTCGACGGGCCACCGCTCAGCACGATGCCCGACGGATTCTTCGCGGCAACCTCATCGGCCGTGATCGTGTGCGGAACGATCTCGGAATAGACGTTCGCCTCGCGCACGCGGCGGGCGATCAGTTGCGCGTACTGGGCGCCGAAGTCGACCACGAGCACCGGCTGCTGCACAGTCTCGGGCGTGGCGGCCTTACTGATGAGCGACCCCTGCCTTCGTCGCGGCGGGCACCGTCGCTTCGAGTTCGGAAAGCTCCGTGCGGGCGCGCTTCGCGATGAAGTGCTCGACGATGAAGGAGAGGAACGGCACGACACCGCCGAGGGCGATCTCGATGAAACGGCGGAACGGCCAGCGCATCAGACTCCAGAGCCGGAAATCCATGAAGAGGTAGAAGACGTAGAGCCAGCCGTGGGCGATGAGGATGCCGGTCGACAGGTTCAGACCGCTCGTCTGGAGGCGCAGATCGGCCGGATTCCACGGGACGAGTGCGAGGAAACCCTGCGGCGACCCGAGATAGATCTCGCGGTGGATTCCGGTGTATTTGAGGATCATCTCGAGCACGAGCAGAAGCAGCAGCGTGCCGGTGATGTAGGCGGAGACCTTGTAGAGCTTCAGGGCGCCCCTGATGCGTGGAACATCCGACAGCTTGGGTTTGATCGCCATTGGCTCAGTTTACTTCCGCTCGTTGTAGCAACTCGTTTTCCAGTTTCTCTTCCTCTTCGCGCTCCCAGGCGTCGCGCACGAGGCGATACCAGAGGAAGACCGCGAATCCGGCGAACACGATCCATTCGATCGCATAGAAGATGTTGAGCAGGTCGACCTGCACGGTGGATATCGGCTTCGGCGAATAGATCGTGTCGAGACCCGCCACGGTCGTGCCCGATACGAGGTAACCACCGTAGACGCCTGCTTTATCGGTCGTCTTCCAGACGTTCATCATCGCTGCGGGCGAGACGGTCGTCAGCTTGCCCTTTTCGAAGTCACTGTCTTGTGGCGCCTCGCCGACGTTGTACCGACCGGAGACCATCACCTCGGCCGTCGAGGGGTCGAGCCCGTGCATCACCGACCGCGCCTTCGCGGCCGTCGGTGCCCAGCCGAGTGCGACCGCGAGACCGGCACCGTCACCGCTCTTCGTCGCCGCCGAGAAGTGCCCGACGACCCAGTAGCCGGCGGTTCCCCGGTTGAGGCGATCGCTGATGATCTCGTAGTCGCCGGCAACCCAGGTTCCCCGAGTCTCGACGAGCTGGCCGTCGAGCTTGTCCGTGACCGGGGATTGCGGCCGGGCGATCGATGAGAGCTCTTCGACGGATTCGGTGGATGTCGGAGCCACCGTGCCATTCTGCACGCTGCGGGCGAGCTGCCACTGGCTGAGCGCGGCAAAGCCCGCGGCGAGCGCGAGGGCGAAGACGAGTGCCGCGATCCAACGCGGGCGGCGTGCGACTGACCACATGCGTGCCTAGTACTCCGGATCTCTCTTGCGTTGCAGCTGTTCGTCGGACTGTGCCATCGCCTGCTCGATCAGCCGGTCGGCCGCCGAGGCCACTTCGACCGACTCCTCCGGAACGATGTCATCGATCTCGGTCTCACCGAACGGTTCGGCCTCAAGGCCGGCCGTCGCTGCCTCGACGAGGGCGATGTTCTCCCTGCTTATCGCATCCGCGCGAACGGCCTTCTTCTTCCGTCTGTTCTTCCCCGTCAATACTGCTCCCGCTCGCTCGGAGTTAGCCGCGAGCACCGGCGCGATGATCGACATCACGAGAACATAGAGGCCGGCGAAGGGCGTCAGCCGGGGGTCGAGGCCCGCGCTCGCCGCGAGCGTCGCGAGGATCAGAACGAACTCTCCACGGTTCTGCAGCATGGCGCTCGCATTGAAGCCCTCTGCCGGCGTCAGCTTGTTGATCCACGCGATGAGCTGCCCGCCGAGCGTGTTGACGACGAGAGTGAGTACGACGGCGACCGCGACCGGGGTGATCACCTCGCCGAACGTCGTCGGGTTGAGCGCCAGGCCGAAGTTGAGGAAGAAGAACGCGCCGAAGACATCCCTCAGGGGCAGCGCGAATTGCTCGATGCGGGTGCGGAACCTGGTTGCGCCGAGCACGAGTCCGATCAGGAACGCGCCGATCGCATCCGAGACTCCGAGCAGTTCCCCGATGCCTCCGAAGGCGACGGCGAGTCCGAAGAAGAGGATGGTGAAGAGTTCGTCATCTCTCGTGCGGACGAGGCGCGAGACCACCTTGCCGCCGAAGCGGGCGAGCGCGAACATCGCGACGAGGAAGGTGAACGAGATCGCCAGCTGGAGTGCGATCGCCCACAGGCTCGACTCACCGCCGAGAACCACGGACACGATGGCGAGATAGATCGCGATGTAGACGTCTTCGAGCACCATGATGCCGAGCACCGCGGGGGTCTCGCGGTTGGCGAGGCGCTTGAACTCGATCAGCAGCTTCGTGACGATGGCGCTCGACGATGTCGCCGTCATCCCGGCGATGATCAGGGCCTCGCGGGTGCCCCATCCGATCCACAGTCCGAGCCCGAAGCCGACCGCCATGTTGATCACGATGCGACTGCCGCCGGAGATCAGCAGTGCTTTGGCATTGCCGTAGAACTCGTCCTGGTCGAATTCGAGACCGAGGCTGAAGAGCAGGAACAGCAGACCGAAGACCGCGATGAGCTGTACATCCGCCGATTTGAAACTCAGCGGAAAGAGATCGAAGTGCGGACTGGCGACAAGGCCGACGAGCATGTAGATCGGGATGGCCGGCAGGCCGACGAGCTTGCCGACCCGCCCGAGCACGTAGGCGATGAGGAACAGGACGCCGAGGACGAGGAGTTCTTCACCCAGCATCGCTATCCCCGCGGTGTGTCAGCAGCCAGCTTGTGTGCGAGCTCGCCCGTTCGATAGAAGGTGAACGCCTTCGCGACTTTCTCGGGTGAACCGGCGACGACCAGGGTGTCGCCGGGGAAGACCTTGAAGTCGTCGGCCGGCGCCGGATTGGCGGAGTCCCCCCGCACGACGGCGACGACCGTGAGACCCACGACACCGTGGGAGGCGAGGTTGCCGAGCTGTTGTCCGGCAATGTGGTCGTCGTAGTCGACGGAGAACCAGTCGATCGAGAGCCCGGGGATCTGGTCGAGCTTGTCGAGGCCCTCGGTGATGCGAGTTCCGCCGAGGAGTTCTGCGAGGGTGTGCGCTTCGTCCTCGCTGAGACGAAGGGAGACCTTGTTCGAATCCGACCCGTCTTCCTCGTCGGCGAAGGTGATCAGATCGCTGTGGCCGGAGCGGTGCGTGATGACGCCGGCCTTGCCGCCATCCGCCGTGACGAAGGTGTGCAGCACCCCGACACCGGGCAGTTTGACCCGTCGTACGTCGACCATGGTGCGGCTCCCTCAGAGTGGTTCGGCTCTGAGCTCAAGTCTACCGGGCGGTGTTTCGGGCGCCGTCGCCGTTCGCTTGCGGCAGAGCGGATGCCGCTACGCCCGCGTACCCGAGATGTCGGGAGCCTCGAGGCGCACCCGGTCGGCGGACTCGTCGTCCGGTTCGAGCTGGCTCGCCCGTTCCGCCGCGACCCGATCGAGATAGGTCTTCGTCTCGAGCTCGATGCGGTCGGCGTCCCAGCCGAGCTCCGCCCCCATCAGCGCTGCGGCGACCGGTGCAGCGGAGACGCCGCGGTCCCACGCCTCGATCGAGATTCTCGTTCTGCGAGCGAGCACGTCGTCGAGGTGCAGCGCACCCTCGAAGCGTGCAGCGTAGACGACCTCGGCCTCGAGGTAGTCGTCGGCGCCCGGAAGCGGCTCGGCGAGCGATGGCGTCTCACGGATGAGGTCCAGCAGTTCATCGGTCAGCACGCCGTAGCGGTTGAGCAGGTGCTCGACGCGCACCGTGTGCAACCCGAACGCATGCGCGATCTTCGCCCTTTTGTTCCACGCGGCCTGGAATCCCTCAGCGCCGAGCAGGCTGATGTTCTCGGTGACGCTGCCGGAGATGCGACCGTCGAGGGCCGCGACGGCTTCGTCGACGGCATCCTTCGCCATGATCCGGTACGTCGTCCACTTGCCTCCGGCGATCACGACCAGTCCGGGAACGCTGTGGGCGACCAGGTGCTCACGGGATAGCTTCGACGTCTGGTCGGACTCGCCGGCGAGCAGCGGACGGAGACCGGCGTAGACCCCCTCGACGTCGTCATGGGTCAACGGAACGGCCAGCACCTTGTTCACGTGTTCGAGGATGTAATCGATGTCGGCCGCCGTCGCCGCCGGATGCGCCTTGTCGAGGTG
>JANYGT010000278.1 GCA_025362355.1 Lacisediminihabitans sp.
GGGTTGACCCAGAATCCGCGAAGCAGACTCTTCAGCGTGAACGGTGCGCGAAGCACCTTCGGCAGCACCTCATCCGGAATCAGCGCGAGGAATGGGGTGACGAGCACGATGAGAAGAACGGCCATGGCCGCATACCCGACGAGGATGGTCAGTGACAGGGAGAGCACGAGCACCAGTCCGAGCACAGTTCCGATGGCCTGCGGGGCGGAGACCCAACTGGAGACGACGCCGCGCTGGTTCACCGGCACCTGGTCGGAGATCGTCGCGGTGATCGCCGCAGAAACGATACAGAAGCCGGTCAGCGAGAGCGCCCAGAAGATGCCGACCCCGACGATCGTCGACTGGAGTCCGAGGAGCAGCAGCGAGATCGCGAAGACGAGCGTGCCGACGAGGATCCAGGGCCGTCGGCGCCCGAACCGTGAGGTCGTGCGGTCGGAGAGTGCGCCGGTCAGGGGGTAGGCGATGAGCGCGCAGGCGCCGGCGATGCCCGAGATGATCCCGAATGCGACGACGCTGTCGACCCAGTAGGTCTGTTTGAGCAGCACGAGGATCTGCTTGGGGAGCAGGTACTGGATGGGGGTGAGCTGGGCCATCCAGATGCCAAGCCACGAGGTGGCGAACAGGGCGATCCAGAGCGCGGAGACCCGACGTCGGGGTTCGGCGAAGGGGGTGAATGCCCGCGGAAGCGTTGGGACCGTCATACGTCGTGCTCCTTGCATCGATCACAACTGGGGCGAGGTGACTCGATTATCCCGGGATCGCGGCGCAAATGGTGGGAGGACGCGTTATTTCGGTTGATCCTTCGTGTGCCACTCCGAGAACAGTCGCGTCGCGTCGGCGACGAAGGTGCCGGAGGCGTTCGGTCCGCGGCAGCTGTAGAGATTGAGCTTCTGCATCGAGTTGCCCGCCCGGTAGAGCGTGATATTCGTTGCGAGGCCGCCGGTACAGCCATCGTTCAGTGCGTTGTTGAAGTCTGCGATGTCGACCGAATACTTCTTGACGAGAGCCTGGAACCGCGCGATCCTCGCGCCATTCGTCACCGTGTAGGTCGCGTTGTCGTAGTCGGGCGTCGAGGTGTACTGGCTGTACTCGACCCGCTCGACCGGGTCTGAGAGGGTCGGGCGGATCGCAGCCCGGGTGACGAACAACACCGCGGTGACGAACACGAGGATGGCGACGATCCAGATGCCGAGCCGAACCCGCGGAGCGATGGCGGACGCCACGTCAGAGCGACCTGAGGGCCGTCACGATCGGGGCGAGCGACGACGCGCGGCCACCGTGCTGGATGAAGACGACGTAGATGAATCCGGCCAAGAACGCGATCGCGATCACTGCTGCCATGATCACGAGGATGCGGTAGGGGTTTGTCACGATCTCGATTCTACCGATCGATCTACTTCGGAATGTTCCGGATGATGATGGCCGTCGCCAGCGCGGCCATCGCGGCCTCTGCGCCCTTGTCCTCTTTCGAGCCGGGGAGACCCGCGCGGTCGAGACCCTGCTGTTCGTCCTCGAGCGTCAGCACGCCGAATCCGATCGCCTTGCCGGTCTCGATGGCCACCTGGGTCAGTCCGCTCGTCGCCGCATCCGACACGAACTCGAAGTGCGGCGTTCCGCCCCGGATGATGACGCCGAGGGCGACGACCGCGTTCGCCCCGTTCACGAGGGCGGCCTTCGAGACCACCGGCAACTCGAAACTGCCGGGCACCCGGATGACCGTCACCTCGGCTCCGGCCGCATCGAGGACGCGCTGTGCCCCCGCAAGGAGCCCGTTCGCGATCTCCTCGTGCCAGAGGCCCGCCACGATCGTGATTTTGAGACCCTTACCGTCTATCTGGATGTCTGGTGCTCCATCGCCGCTCATGCCGTCTGTCCTCTCTGGATTTCGAGGATACGCTCGTTGGCACGAGCCGCCTCCTCCAGTTCTGTGTCGTTCGGAAGGATATGCCCCATCCGGTCGCGCTTCGCGCCGAGGTATCGCTCATTGAACTCACCGACGCCGACGACGAGCGGAACCTGCTCCGACACGATGATCCCGCGTTCGCGCAGCTGGCGCAGCTTCTCGGGATTGTTGGTGATGGCGCGTACCTCCGAGATGCCGAGATCCTCGAGGATGGCGACGGCCGCCCCGTAGTCGCGGCCGTCCGCCGGGAAGCCGAGCGCGAT
>JANYGT010000282.1 GCA_025362355.1 Lacisediminihabitans sp.
CACGACCATGACTGTTGCGTGGTGCTCGTCGACAACGAACTGGTCGGCTATCTCGCAGCCAGGCACCTCATCGAAGCGGGCTGCACGCGGCTCGTCTACCTCGCCAGTCATGAGTACTGGCAGCCGGTGCACGACCGTCGCCTCGGCGTACGTCGGGCGGTCGCGGAATCAGAGGGCGTTGTCTCCCTCGACGAGGTCGACACCGAGCAGCTCGACTTCCCGAATGGCGAGGCTTACGCCGGCCGCTATCTCGCTCAGCCCGAGACGACGAGGGCAGACGGGATCATCGCCGTGACCGACGAGCTCGCGAACGGCTTCATGGAGCGGGTGATGGTCGAGGGCGGGCTGTCGGTGCCCGGGGACATCGCGATCGTCGGGTGCGAGAACAACCGCGCGGCCACCCGCGGTCCGATAGCACTTACGAGCGTCGAGATGCACGGGGAGACGATGGGGCTGGCCGCGACATCCTTGCTGCTCGAAGAGATCTCAGAGCCGCCGGATGAGCACGAACACAGGGTCGTCGTGATCGAACCGGTGCTCGTACCCCGCGCAAGTACCGCGCGCGTCTAGCCTGCCGACTGCTCCCCGATCACCGTGTCGAACCGATGCGGGCCCGAACCGACGCTTATCGGCGCGCATCCAGGCAATTCGACAACGCCGGTGACGCCCGAAGGAACAACCACATCGACTGTCAGAGCCGTGCCGGTCTGGCGCCAGGAGATCGAGATCTCCCCGTACGGCGAGAGGTGGCGCGCGGATGCAGAGGTCAGCCCTCCGCCCGGTTCGGGCCGGAAGCGCACGACCCGGTATCCGGGTTCCACCGCTTCGATTCCGGCGACGCGACGGTGCATCCAATCGGCGACCGCTCCGAGCGCGTAGTGATTGAACGACGTCATCTCCCCCGGATTGATCGACCCGTCGGGCAACATGCTGTCCCAGCGTTCCCAGATGGTGGTCGCCCCCATGGTGACGGCGTACAGCCACGAGGGGCATTCCTCCTCGAGAAGCAGACGGTAGGCGACATCCCCGTGCCCGGTCATGCTCAGCGCGTCGCTGACGACATTGACGCCGGCGAACCCCGTGGCGATGGTGTATCGAGCTTCGGTGACGAGCTCTGCCAGTCGCCTGCCTGCCGAATCGATGAGGTGAGCCGGCAGCAGCCCGAACGCGATGGCCAGCGAGTAGGCCGTGACCGCATCGCTGCTGAGGGTGCCGTCCGCGCGCACATGTTCTGCAACGAATGCGGTGCGTATCCGGCCCGACAGCAGACGATAGCGGTCGGCATCCGAGACTCGATCGAGCACGGCCGCGGTATCGGCCATTCTCTCTGCGGACCAGGCCGCGTAGGCCGTCGCGACCAGGTAGCGATCGGTGCGGGCGTCTGCCGGATCGTCGGGTGGTGCGGCAGGATCCAACCAGTCACCGAGTTGGAAACCGGTGTTCCACAGGTGGTCGTCACCAGACAGCCGTTCGACCAGATCGACCCAGCGGCGGGCACTGTCGTACTGGCGAGCGAGCAGATCACGGTCGGCGTAGCGCATCCAGAGCACCCAGGGCGTGAGCACGGCGGCATCCCCCCAGACGGCTCCGGGCCGGAGGGGCGTCCACATCTCTCCGCCCGGGATCACGGGCACGTACCAGGGCACCGTACCGTCGGGCAGCTGCTCAGCCTCGAGATCTTTCAGCCAGGATGCGAGGAACCCGGACGTGTCGAACAGGAACGACGCCGTCGGTGCGAAGACCTGGATGTCGCCGGTCCAGCCGAGGCGCTCATCGCGCTGCGGGCAATCGGTCGGCAGGTCGACGAAGTTGCCGCGCATGCTCGCGACGATGTTGTCGTGGAGCCGGTTCACCAGGGGATTCGACGACTCGAACCACCCCGTTCGGCGCATGTCGCTGTGGTACATCAGAGCAACGACAGAAGTCTCGATCGGATCACCAACCCACCCCTCCACCTCCACATACCTGAAGCCGTGGATCGTGAACCTCGGTTCCCAGGTCTCGCCGTCGGGGTGACCCGCGAGCGTGTATTCGTCGATCGCTGCGGCGCCCCGTAGCGGACGTCGGTAGAGCTCGCCGTCCTGCAGCACCTCGGCGTGCAGAAAGCGCACGCGCTGTGCGGCCGGCCCGCGCAGCCGAACGCGCAGGCGTCCGACGAGATTCTGACCGAAGTCGAGCAGCAGGCGTCCCCCATCGAGTTCTGTGACGCTGACCGGCGCGATCTCCTGCGTGCAGCGAACAAGCGGCCCGTCATACATCGTCAGTGCGTGCAGGTCGAAGTCGACGACCCGAACCGGTTTCCACTCGGAGGCGTCGAATGCTGCCGTCGCCCATGC
>JANYGT010000003.1 GCA_025362355.1 Lacisediminihabitans sp.
CTCGCGCGTTCTTCTTTCGCGCGCCGCAACTCCCGCGCGACGAACCCGTCGACCGCAGCCTTTGCGAGGCCAGCGATTTCCGGTGGCATGTCCCACAGCATCCGCACCATCCCGTCGGGCAGGGTGACGAACCGACACGACCGCCTCTTGCGCCGCAACTCATCCCGCGGTTCGGCACCGTCCTCATCGAGACGGTCACGCACCTGCCGGGCGAGGCCGCGAAGGTCGGCGACCGTGTACTGACCGGCCAACTCCACCAGCGTCACCTCACCCGCCTCGCGAGCGTCGACGCTGCAGCGGACGGACGCGGCATCCAGTTCTTTCACGATCACGGCGGCGGAGTCGACGCTGAGCGTGCCGTCGGCGATGGCTGCGTCAACGACCGGGTATCGGGCTGGCAGTGGGGTGCCGTCGATCGCCGTGCGAGTTCGTGTTGCGACTCCGACGTCGCAGAGTCGTATCGCCTCACCGACCGTGATCTTCCACAGCTCGGCCAAGTACTGGGCAGGCTTCGCATGGCCGGCTTTGCGGGCCATCCCCTCCGTGCCAAGGGACAGCTGGGAGCGGTACGCGATCTCGCCCGCGATGACCACGCGAGGAGCATCAACGGAGCGCTGGAAGGATGCCATGGCTACGGCGACATCCAACACCCCGGAATCTCCCATGCCCGCAGCATCCGCCGAAAGCGACTCCGACGAAAACCCGCCCACCGTCGCATCCGTCCAGGCGCGCTCGAAGTCGCCGAGCGACACTTCGAGGGACACGTGGGTGGTGGACATAAAAGAAGTCTCCTCGTACCCACCGACATTCCCGCGAACCCCGCAACATCCATCTGATCTGGGCTTTACCCTGTGGATAACGACCCTAGAACGATCCCTGTGGAGGAGTAGACGAGCCACTGGGGACCCCGAACCATCACCCCGAAGGGGCGCCCACGCGGTCCGAAAACGCAGGAGATTCTCGTCAGATCGAGCAAAACGGGCCGCTGTTGCTCGAAATCCCGAGAAACTCCTGCGTTTCTGGTGGGCGAGGCGGAGCGGGAGGCGGGCTCGACCACGGAGAACGGGCTCGACAACCGCGTTTCGACGACCTCGAGCACCGAGGCGGTCTCGACCACCGGCGCGAGCCACCGAGGCAGGCCCGACAGCCGGAAGCTAGGGAGTGGCCCGGTGCAGAGCGGTACTCGCCCGCACCACCAGCGTGGTCGGCACCAGGGTCGACGACCGGGCGATAGGCTCGGCGGTGTCTATCGACGCGAGAAGCAACTGAACGGCCAGACGGCCGACCTGGGCGAAATTCTGATGGACGGTGGTCAACGGCGGCCAGAACGATGACGACTCCTCGAGGTCATCGAATCCCACGATGCTGACGTCGCCCGGGATATCTCGGCCGACCTCATGGAAAGCCCGCATGACCCCCAGGGCCATCTGATCGTTGGCGGCGAAAATGGCCGTCACGTCGTGATTCTGTGCGAGATCGAGTCCGTGTCGGTAGCCGGAGTCGGTCGACCAGTCGCCCATGAGCATCGGTGGGACCCGGATGCCGGCCTCCCCGAGTTCGGCTGCCCATGCTTCGGCCCGATGGGTGGCAGAGAAGGAATTCGCCGGGCCGGCGACATGGTGCACGGTCGGATGTCCGAGCTCGAGAAGATGTCGTGTCGCCGCGCGCGCCCCCTGCTGCTGATCGGTGTCGACGACGGGGTACGCGACGTCGGGGTTCGAGTCGATGACCACCACCGGCATGCCGGTCGGCGGGGTGAATGCAGCGTGCTCCATGAGGTGAGACTCATAGACGATCACAATGCCGTCGACAGCCTGCTCGCTGAGGCGGTTGTAGGCGCCGCTCACGTCTCCCGCGGTCGGCGCCACCACGGGAAGGAGCGTGATCGAGTATCCGGCGAGCGCAGCCTCCCGGCCGATCGCTTCGAGAGTGCTCATGTTGCCGGCCGTCGAGAGGGTGAACATGATGACGCCGATGGAGCGGAACTTTCCGCTCCGCAGCGCCCTCGCTGCACGGTTGGGACGGTATCCAAGCTCGCTCATGGAGGCGAGAACGCGCTGACGCGTGAGCTCTTCGACGTTGCTGTGCCCGTTCGAGACCCGCGAGACCGTCTGCGACGACACCCCGGCATGTCGAGCCACATCGGCCATCGAAGGCCCTCTGGGGATGAAGCCGGCCATCTCATCGTCCGTTCGCGCTGGTGCATGTTTACGTGAACATGCTATCGTCTCCCCAACCGATGTTCACGTGAACATATCCCCGGATCCTGAGGACAGATGACAGCGACGTCAGCGAGACTCGCGCGCGCACCACAGCGGCGCTCCGCAGCGCGGATGGGGTCGCTGCGTGGCTTTGCCTTCGTTCTCCCCTTCCTGATCGTGTTCGCGATCGCCTTCCTCGCCCCGATCGGCTACGCGCTCTACCTCAGCCTGTTCCGCGAACAGATCATCGGTGGAAATGCCTTCGTCGGCATCGGCAACTACCTGCAGGTGTTGCAGGACGGCAAGTTCTGGGCTTCGTTCCTGCGGGTCGTCATCTTCATGCTCATCCAGGTTCCGATCATGCTGGGGCTCGCGCTGGTCGCCGCACTCGCGATCGACAGCGCACGGCTGCACGCCAGCGGATTCTTCCGCATCGTGATCTTCCTGCCCTACGCCGTGCCCGGAGTCGTCGCAGTGCTGATGTGGGGCTTTCTCTACGGTCAGAACTTCGGGCTCGCCGCCGACATCAACAACCTCCTCGGCAGCAGAGTCATCCAACCGTTCTCCCCGCAGTGGATCCTGACGTCGATCGGCAACATCAACACCTGGGAGTTCCTTGGCTACAACATGCTGATCTTCTACTCGGCGCTGCGGGTGATCCCCGTCGACCTCTACGAGGCGGCTGAACTGGATGGCGCGGGGGCGTTCCGCACGATTCGCAGCATCAAGGTGCCCGCCCTCCGTGGCGCACTCGTGATCGCCACGATCTTCTCGATCATCGGGAGTTTCCAACTCTTCAACGAGCCGAACATCCTGAAGACTCTCGCGCCGAACGTGATCACCACCTTCTTCACGCCCAACATGTATGCCTACAACCTGTCGTTCGCCGCGCAGCAGTACAACTACTCGGCCACGGTGGCAATCGTCATGGGGGTCATCACCGGCATCATCGCCTACGTCGTGCAGCTGCGCGGCAATCGGAGCGAGACCCGATGAGCGCTATCAGCAGCCGCAGCGACGGATTGCGCGCGACCCGCTCCCCGCGCAATCCGCGCAAGTCGCTGGCGCTCACGCTGTTCATGGTGATCTTCCTCATCTACTCGCTCGTGCCGCTGTTCTGGCTCGTCGTGAATGCGACCAAATCCCAGCGGTCGCTCTTCACGAGCTTCGGCCTCTGGTTCGGCAGTGACTTCTCGCTCTTCTCCAACATCCACGACACGCTGACCTACGACAACGGCATCTTCCTGCGCTGGTTCGCCAACACCCTGCTCTACGTCGTGGTCGGTGCGGGCGGTGCGACCCTGCTCGCGACCCTCGCCGGTTACGGCCTCGCCAAGTTCCGCTTCCGGGGGCGCGGTGCCGTGTTCGCGGTCGTGCTCGGTGCCATCGCGGTTCCCGGAACCGCGCTCGCCGTTCCCACCTTCCTCATGTTCAGCCAGCTCGGACTCACGAACACTCCGCTGGCGATCATCATCCCGTCGCTTGCCAGCCCCTTCGGGCTGTACCTCATCTGGGCTTACGCCGAAGATGCGGTGCCGGGCGAACTGCTGGAAGCGGCACGGATGGACGGGGCCGGCGAGCTGCGCACCTTCTTCACCATCTCGATCAGGTTGCTTGCACCCGGGATCGTCACCGTCGCCCTCTTCACCGTCGTGGCGACCTGGAACAACTACTTCCTTCCCCTGATCATGCTCAGCGACCCCTCCCTGTATCCCCTGACGGTCGGACTCAACCAGTGGAACGCCCAGGCGACCGGCGTCAGCGCCCAGCCGATCTACAACCTGGTGATCACCGGCTCGCTGCTCACCATCATCCCGATCGTCGTCGGCTTCCTCATCCTTCAGCGCTATTGGCAGTCCGGATTGTCTGCCGGAAGCGTGAAGCAGTAGCACCACCGTCCGTGCCGGCACCACCACCGAGGCGCGGCCTCACGTTCCTGTCAACAATGAAGTGAAAGGAAGCACCATGAAGATCCACCTCCCGAGCACGGTCATTCGGCGGTTCGCTGTCGTCATCGCCGGAAGCTTGCTCCTCGGCGCGGCGCTCGCCGGATGCTCGAGCGGTTCGGCCCCCGGCTCCGCGGGCACCGACGTCGATGCGGCGCTGAAGGCCGGCGGCACGATCACCTACTGGTCATGGACGCCGCAGGCGAAAGCCCAGGTCGCGGCGTTCGAGAAGAAGTACCCGAAGGTCACCGTGAAGCTGGTCAATGCAGGCACCGGCAATGACGAGTACACCAAGCTCCAGAACGCCGTCAAGGCCGGATCGGGTGGACCGGATGTCGCGCAGGTCGAGTACTTCGCGATTCCTCAGTTCGCCCTCGCGAAGTCGCTACTCGACCTGAAGCCCTACGGTTTCGATTCCCTCGAGAGCGACTTCACGGCATCCACCTGGAGCCACGTCGCCATGGACGGCGCGATCTACGGTCTGCCACAGGATTCCGGCCCGATGGCCCTCTTCTACAACAAGAAGGTGTTCGACCAGTACGGTCTCGATGTCCCCGCCACCTGGGACGCGTACATCGCCGATGCGAAGAAGCTGCACGCCGCCGACCCGACGAAGTACATCGCGGCTGACACCGGCGATGCGGGGTTCACGACCAGCATGATCTGGCAGGCGGGGGGCACACCCTTCACGACCACGGGCTCGAAGGTCTCCGTCAACCTGCAGGACGCCGGTTCGAAGAAGTGGGCGGACACCTGGAGCCAGCTCGTCGAGAACAAGCTGCTCTCCACCACCCCTGGCTGGAGCGACGAGTGGTACAAGGGCCTCGGAAACGGCAGTATCGCCACCCTGATCACCGGGGCCTGGATGCCCGGCGTGCTCGAATCGTCGGTGAAGGATGCCTCCGGCGACTGGCGCGTCGCACCCATGCCGACCTACGACGGCACGGCGGCCACCGCAGAGAACGGGGGCGGCGGGCAGGTCGTACTGAAGCAGAGCAAGAACCCGGCCCTGGCCGCGGGCTTCCTTCGTTGGCTGAACGCAGACAAAGACAGCGTGAAGCTGTTCCTTGCGAGCGGTGGATTCCCCTCGACGACCGCCGACATCGACTCCGACGCCTTCAAGGCGCAGACTCCCGCGTACTTCGGCGGCCAGAAGATCAACGAGGTGCTCTCAGCAGCGGCGGGAGACGTGGTCAAGGGATGGACCTACCTGCCCTACCAGGTCTACGGAAACAGCATCTACGGCGATACGGTCGGGCAGTCCTACAGCTCCTCCAGCGACCTGAATCCGGGTCTCCGAAGCTGGCAGAAGCAGCTGGTGAGCTACGGCAACGACCAGGGCTTCAGCGTGTCGGGTTGACCGGGCCGTCTATGAATTCCGCACCCGCGACCTTCGCCGTCGGCCCCACCGACTTCGAGCTGGACGGCCAGCCGTTCCGCATCCTGTCCGGTGCGCTGCACTATTTCCGTGTGCACCCCGGGCAGTGGGCGGATCGCATCCACAAGGCCCGCCTGATGGGGTTGAACACCATCGAGACCTACGTTCCCTGGAATGCGCACGCCCTCACCCCAGACACCTGGTCAACGGATGGTGGCCTCGATATCGTGCACTTCCTCGAGCTCGTGGCCGCAGAGGGCATGCACGCCATCGTTCGACCCGGCCCGTACATCTGCGCCGAATGGGATAACGGGGGATTGCCGGCCTGGTTGTTCCGGGGGGGCCCGGTGCGCATCCGAAGCTCCGATCCGGTGTTCCTGGCCGCTGTTGAGGGCTACTTCGACCACCTTCTGCCGATGCTCGCGCCGCTTCAGTGCGAGCGGGGAGGCCCGATCATCCTGATGCAGGTGGAGAACGAATACGGGGCGTATGGCAGCGACCCGGACTATCTGGATGCCCTGACCTCCCTGCTCCGCGAGGGCGGGATCACCGTGCCGCTCACCACGATCGATCAGCCGACCGACCGGATGCTGCGCGACGGCAGTCGCCCCGGCCTTCATCAGACCGCCTCGTTCGGCTCACGCCCGCTCGAACGCCTCGCCACCCTGCGGCAGCACCAGCCCGACGGGCCGCTGATGTGCGCCGAGTTCTGGGACGGCTGGTTCGACAGCTGGGGCCAGTACCACCACGTGACGGATCCGGATGACTCGGCCGCTGACGTCCGCACCATCCTGCGGCTCGGCGGCTCGATCAACTTCTACATGTTCCACGGCGGGACGAACTTCGGATTCACCGGCGGGGCCAACGACAAGGGCGTCTACCAACCCCTCGTGACCAGCTACGACTACGACGCCCCGCTCGACGAATCGGGGGTGCCGACGGCCAAGTTCTGGGCGTATCGCGACGTCATCCGCGAATTCGCCGCAGTGCCGGACGAGGTGCCGTCGGCGCGCACGGCGTCGCCGGAGATCGCGGTCGAGTTCGCTACCGCACGCTCAGCACGGGAACTGCTGCCGGCCGGTGCGTCGTTCGCGGGATTACCGACCAACGACGAGGTGGGGGCGGCATCCGGATTCGTGCTCTACCGCACCCCGATCGATGTGACCGGCCGCCAGGTGCTGGAGTTCGCCGAGGTGCGAGATCGTGCGCTCATCTCGATCGAGGGCGAGCCCGTCGGAACGCTGATGCGCGGGGATGCGCGCGCGATCGCCCTCCCGTCGGATGCATCGGGCTGCCTCGAGGTGCTCGTCGAAGATCTCGGACGGGTCAACTACGGACCGCGGATCGGAGAAGCGAAAGGACTCATCGGGCCGGCGACTCTCGGCGGCGTGGCCCTCACGGACTGGGAGGTCGCTCCCCTTGACCTCGAGCTGATGCGCACCCAGCCCGGCACGGCGGTCGACGGTGGACCCCTCGCCGGCCCGGTATTCGCACACGCCGGGTTCGAGCTGGAGGAACAGCTCGATCTCTTCCTCGACACCGACGGGTGGGGGCGGGGCGTCGTGTGGATCAACGGATTCTGCCTCGGCCGCTACTGGTCCCGTGGCCCCCAGCGAACCCTCTACGTGCCGTCGCCTGTCGTGCATGTCGGCACCAACGAGCTGACCGTGTTCGAACTTCACGCGCTCACCGCGCCGGTGCGATTCGTGGCCGGGCCCGGGCTTGGGCCGGTGGATGTCTGAAGCGGTCGCCGGAGTCACTCACAATAGGGAGATGACCTCCTCTCCCTCGCCGGATCAGCCGTGACGCGGATCGAGCTCGCACGGGTCGGCTGGTCCGACCCCCGCGCGGCTGCTCTCCGCGTCGCCATGGATGCCGAGATGGATGTGCTGTACAGCGCGCGAAGGGCGGCGGCCGACCCCGGTCAGGGTGCACTCATCTCCGCGGTGCTCGCGGTCGATGCATCCGAGATCGTGAGTTCCGTGCTCGCGCTCGACGGGGATGTCGCGGTGGGACACGCCGGCTTGAGGGTGCTTCCGGACGGCTCGGGCGAGGTGCGCAAGGTGGTGGTGATCGATGAGGCTCGTGGGCTCGGCATCTCGAAACTGCTCATGGCCGAAGTCGAGGCGATCGCTCACGAGGAGGGCATGCGCCGCCTCCTGCTCCAGACCGGCAATCTCCAACACCAGGCCGTATCGCTGTACGAGCGACTCGGCTACGTCTCGATCCCGATCTACGGCGGGTACGAGGTCATCCCCGGAGCGCTGTGCTACGAGAAGGTGCTCTCGTAGGGAGTGCCGAGCGTGCTGCCGATTTGCTGTGCTGACGGGGCGTATGTTGATTATCGTCTCCGCGACGGCGTAGCGTTCCCTGAAGATAAACCGTCGAAGATGACCAGGGGACAATGATGACCGACCCGAGCAGTTCCACCCTCTCCGTCGCCGCGATTCTCAAGGAATCGGCCGCGCGCACCCCCGATGAGATCGCGATTGTGGTGGGGAAGACCGAGACCACCTTCGCGGAGTTGTGGGCCTCGTCGCGTGCCTACGCCGGAGCGCTGCGCGCGAAGGGCGTCGCATCCGGGGACGCGATCGCGATCCTCATCCCGAACGTCGTCGACTTCCCGCGCGCGTACTACGCCATCCTCAGCCTCGGAGGGATCGTCGTCCCGATCCACGCGCTGCTGAAAGCGGACGAGATCGAGTATGTGCTTCGTGACTCCGGCGCCACGATGCTGATCTGCGCGGCCCCGCTGCTCGGCGAAGGCGCCAAGGGTGCACGTCAGGCCGGTATCCCCGTCCTTTCAGTGCTCTCGCCCGATCCGATCGACGGGATCGACCAGCTCGAGAAGCTGGCGGCGGAGGCCGAGCCGATCCGCACCTACGAGCCGTGCCAGCCCGACGCGACCGCGACCATCCTCTACACGAGTGGCACGACCGGCAAGCCGAAAGGGGCGATGGGATCGCATTTCGCCCTCGTCGAGCAGACGAGCACCCTGCTGATGACGACCTTCGACATGCGGGCCGATGACGTCGTCTTCGGCGGACTTCCGCTGTTCCACACGTTCGGACAGACCTGCACCCTGAACACGGGAATCCGCGCCGGAGCGAAGATCGTGCTGCTGCCGAAATTCGACGGCGAGACTGCGCTGCGCACTCTCATCGACAACGAGTGCACCATCATGATGGGTGTTCCGACGATGTACATCGCGCTGCTCGAGGCGGCGAAACACACCACGGAGCGGCCGAAGCTGCGCTACGCGGTCTCGGGAGGGTCATCCCTTCCGCTCGCGGTCATCGAGAGATTCCGCACCGAATTCGGCGTGGAGATCTACGAGGGTTACGGGCTCACCGAGACGTCGCCCGTGGCGAGCTTCAACCACATCGGCTCGAAGCCGAGGGCCGGCAGCATCGGAACCGCGATCTGGGGAGTGGATGTCGAGATCGCCAACTCCGAGATCGACGACCGCGTCGTGCTGCTTCCGATCGACGAACTCGGCGAGATCGTCATCCGCGGCCACAACCTGATGAAGGGCTATCTCAACCTGCCGGAGGAGACGGCGAAGGCGGTCGTCGACGGCTGGTTCCGCACCGGCGACCTCGGAACGAAGGACGCCGACGGGTACCTGTGGATCGTCGACCGCAAGAAAGACATGATCCTGCGCAACGGCTACAACGTCTACCCGCGCGAGGTCGAAGAGGTGCTGACCGCGCACCCGGCCGTCTCGACCGCCGCGGTCTTCGGTGTCGCCCACGAGGTGCACGGGCAGGAGATCATGGCGGTCATCGTTCTCGCGCCCGGGGCAGATGCTGAGGAGGCGGAACTGCACGCCTACGCAAAGGAGAAGCTCGCGGCGTACAAGTACCCGCGTCGTGTGGAGATCGTCGAGACCTTGCCGCTCGGACCGAGTGGCAAGGTGTTGAAGCGCGAGCTCGTCAAGCAGTACGAGGCGGAGGGCTCGGCGGTCGACGCGTAGGTCGGGCGCGCGGGACCTTCGGCCCGACGTGTGGCCCGACGTCGGTTCACCCTTGAAGTGGATCCTCCCCGGATCCGGAAAGAGGGAACCCTCATGAAAATCGTCGTCGCCTTCGAGTCGATGTTCGGTAACACGCACCACGTGGCCGATGCCATCGCCGACGGTCTCGCGCCCTACGGTTCGGTGACCACGGTCAACGTCAACGATCCGATCTCGCTCGGGGCCGCGTCATCCGCCGATCTGCTGGTGCTCGGCGGACCGACCCACGTGCACGGAATGAGCCGACCGGCGTCGCGCAATGAAGCGAGCAGTGTTGCGAGAGGGTCGGAGGGGAAGCTGACGCTCGAACCACGAGCCCCCGGCATCGGGGTGCGGGACTGGATGGACGACCTCGACACGGTGCCGGCGCAGTTCGCCGCCTTCGACACGAGAGTGGATGTCGCGCGCATCATCTCCGGGTCGGCCGCCGACCGGATCGAACACACGCTTGCCCGACGCGGCTCGCACGCGCTGGTCGAACCCGGAAGTTTCCTGGTGTCGAAAGGCACGGTGCTCGAGGAGGGCGAACTCGATCGGGCTCGCGCCTGGGGCGTCGGCATCGGCGAGGCGATCGGGTTGCTTCAGCACGCGTGAGGGATGACGGCCGCGCACTGGACAGTCCGGGCGCGGCCGTTCCTTACTCAGTCTCCCTTCACGTTCACGATCTGCCGCAGGGTGTGCCGGATCGACACCAGCTCGGCGGCATCCTCCATGACCTGGTCGATCGGCTTATATGCCCCCGGGATCTCGTCGAGGAACGCATCCGTGTCCCTGAACTCGATCCCGACCATCGCCTCCTGCAACTCCGCGCGGGTGAATTTCTTTCGCGCTGCACTCCGCGAGTGGATCCGCCCCGCGCCGTGCGGACTCGACTCGAGAGCGACCCTGTTACCGAGTCCCTCGACCACGTAGGACGCCGTGCCCATCGAGCCCGGGATCAATCCGAGCTGACCCGTCCGCGCAGAGATCGCCCCCTTCCGCGAGAGCCAGACGCTCTTGCCGAAGTGCGTCTCCTTCTGCGTGAAGTTGTGGTGGCAGTTGATGCGCTCCAGCTCGGTCACCGGCGCGCCCATCCACTCGGTCACCTGCCGGGTCACCCGATCCATCATCTCCTCGCGGTTGAGCAGTGCGAAGTGCTGTGCCCAGTTGAGCTCGGCGATGTAGCGGGCGAATTCCGGGGACCCCTCGACGAGGTAGGCGAGATCCTTGTCGGGAAGGCTGATCCACCACTTCTCCATCAAAGCCTGCGCGACCTTGATGTGCCTCTGCGCGATCCGGTTGCCGACTCCTCGACTCCCCGAGTGCAGGAAGAGCCAGACGGCGTCCGTCTCGTCGAGACTGACCTCGATGAAGTGGTTGCCGCTGCCGAGGGTTCCGAGCTGGAGCCGCCAGTTACCGACGTAGGACGCCGGATCGAATCCGCCTTCCTCGGCAAGAGCCTCCAACTCCGCGATCCGAGGCACCGCGGTCGCGACGATCTTGTTGTTGTACGCCCCGGCAGAGGTCGGTACTGCACGCTCGATCTGCTCCCGCAGCATCCGAAGATCCGACGGAAGGTCGGACTTCACGAACTGCGTCTTCACCGCGATCATTCCGCAGCCGATATCGACGCCGACGGCCGCGGGGATGACGGCTCGCAGGGTCGGAATGACGGAGCCGACGGTTGCGCCGAGTCCGAGGTGGGCATCGGGCATCAGCGCGATGTGGGGGAAGATGAACGGCATTGTCGCAGAGGTGCGAGCCTGTGCCTCGGCGTTCTCGTCGAGGATGCTCGCCCAACTGAACAGCCGGTCGGTGATTTTCTTCATGGTCCTTTTCTGTCTCTGAAATGCGGGTGGGATGGGTGCCCGGGGCGGGCTGTCCTCCCGACCCTGCAGTGTCGAAAAGAACTCGTGTTAAACACGAATGCCCCGGGCCTCGATGAGGCGCGGGGCGTCAGAAGACGTCGGTGCCTACACGAGGTGCTGGATATAGCGCTCTTCGCGCTTGGGGAGGGGCTGATTCAGATCGAACATGATTCCCCTCACTTCCAGATCAACGGGGGTGTGCCGGCTGTCGGCACAGAATCTGGAGCCTAGCGCCGACGGGAGGCCCGTGTCTACTATCGCCCGCCGATTAGCTCGCGAGCACCTTCACTATGCGCTGCAGCGAGACGGGCTCCGCGGTGCCGAGGTGCTGCGCGAAGAGGCTGATCCGCAGCTCCTCGAGCAGCCAGCGCGCCCGCACTACCGGGTCGGGGGAGTCGGGGGCGAGGGGCAGCGACCCGCCGGCGAGTTCGTAGCGGGCGGTCGCGGTCTGCACCTCCGACATCCACACCCGGTCCCGCCCGAGGTTCTCGGCGAGCTTGCCGATGCGATGGGTGATGCCGGCGAGGTACACCGGCAGGCGGCGCAGTTGCCGAAGCCCCGCCGCCGAGGCGAACCCCGGGTAGATGAGCGCGGAGAGCTGCTCGCGCGCGTCGGCCAGCGGACTGAGCAACGCGATGTTCGAGGCTGCCTTGATCGCCTTCTCGGCCTCACGGGACGCCGCGATGATCTTCGACAGCAGCGATACCGCCTGGAACATCGCGTCGAGGATCGTCGCCGAGATCTCATCGCGCATCAAGAAGAATTCGGCGCGAGTCCAGACCTCGCGATTGCCGACCACGTCGTCGATACAGGCGGCCATCGCATCAGCGAACAGCTCTGTCGTGGTGCGGTACGGGCTCTGCGCGAGCGTCAGCTTCTCGCTGTGGGTCAGGTGCTCCTGCACGTATGACACGGGGGAGGGGATCGCGAGCAGCAGCATCCGTCGCACGCCTCTGCGTAGCTCGCGCGCCTGGTCGTCCTGAGTCGTCATCAGGCGGATGCTCACGCTCGCGCCATCGTCGACGAGCGCGGGATACGCGCGGATGGTGTTGCCGCCCTGCTTCGTATCGAGCGTCTTCGGCAGCGAATCGAAGTCCCAGGTCGTGAGTCCCGCCCGCTCCAGATTGCTGCGCGGCGTGACGGATGCCCGTGCAACACTCTCGCGGACGGTCGACTTCAGCTGCAGTTGCAGTGCCACGAGATCTTTGCCGCTCGACACCTCACGCGACCTCTCGTCGACGACGGAGAAGGTCATCCGAAGGTGTGCCGGAACACGGTCGAACTCGAAGTCCTGATCGCTGACGGGCACATAGGTCAGGCGTTGGATGGCGGCCGCGATCGTCGCGGCGAGGGAGAGCGGCCCGGGCTCCGACGGCAGTTCCGCGAGCAGCTTGCGCGCCCAGTCGGTCGCCGGCACGACGTTGCGCCGAATCGCCTTCGGCAGCGCCTTGATCAGCGCCGTGACGAGTTCTTCGCGGAATCCGGCCACCTGCCAGTCGAACCCGGCGGGGCTCAGCCTGGCGAGCAGCGCGATCGGCACCTGCACGGTGACACCGTCATCCACAGCCCCGGGCTCGAACCTGTAGGAGAGCGCCAACTGCTGGTCGCCCTGCCGCCACGTCGCCGGGTAACTGGATTCGACGAGTTCGGCCACCGGCGCGACCTCGTCTTCGTCGACGAGGTTCTCAGCGGTCATCGTGAGCAGGTCGGGCGTCTCGACCCGAGCCTTCCGCCACCAGGTCTCTAACAGTCGCTGGCTGGTGATCTCGGCCGGGATCCGTCGCTGGTAGAAGTCGAAGACGGCCTCGTCGTCGTAGAGGATGTCGCGCCTCCGGGTGCGCTCCTCCAGCTCGGCGAGTTCCGTGCGAAGGGCACGATTATCCCGATCGAACGCGCTGATCCGCTTGTCGACCCGATCGAGATCCCAGTCGCCGTCGACGAGCGCGTTGCGGATGAACAGCTCGCGCGCGTAGGCGGGATCGACCTTGGCGAACTGGATGCGCCGCCTCGCGACGATCGGAACCCCGTACAGAGTCACCCGTTCGTAGGCGACCGCCGAGCCCTGCTTCTTCTCCCAGTGCGGCTCGCCGTAGCTGCGTTTCACGAGGTCGCCGGCGATCGGTTCGGCCCACGACAGGTCGATCGCTGCATTGACGCGGGCGAAGAGTCGGCTGGTCTCGACCAGCTCCGAGCTCATCACCTCGGCCGGCTGCTTCTTCGCGAGAGCCGACCCGGGGAAGATGCTGAACCGCACCTGGCGCGCCCCGACGTAGTCGCGCTTCACCGAGTCGCGGATGCCGAGCTGGCTCAACAGGCCGGCCAGCAGCGAGCGATGCACGCCGTTCGGGTTCGCGCTCGGCGATGCGACGACCAGGCCGAGCGGCTTCGCCATCCGTTCGAGCTGGCGGAAGACATCCTTCCACTCCCGAACGCGCAGGTAGTTGAGATATTCGCTTCGGCACATGCGGCGGAATGCGTTGCCGCTGAGGTCTTTCTGCTTCTCCTCGAGGTAATTCCAGAGGTTAAGGAGGGTCAGGAAGTCGCTCGTCGGGTCGACGAAGCGCGCGTGCGACTGATCGGCCTGTGGTCGACGGTCGAGCGGTCGTTCTCGGGGATCCTGGATGCTGAGCGCGGCGACGATCGCCATCACCTCGCGCGTCGTGCCGTGCTGCTTCGACTCGACCACCATTCGCGCAAGACGCGGGTCGATCGGAAGCTGGGTGAGCTGCTTGCCGATGCGAGTGATGCGCGCCTCGCCCTCGATCGCGCCGAGTTCCCGCAGGAGGTCGAGGCCATCCTTGATGCCGCGGGAATCGGGCGGCTGTAAGAACGGGAAGCTGGCGATATCGCCGAGTCCGAGCGAGATCATCTGCAGGATCACGGCGGCGAGGTTTGTTCGCAGGATCTCCGGCTCGGTATATTCCGGTCGGCGTATGAAATCATCCTCGGAGTACAGGCGGATCGCAATTCCGTCGCTCGTACGCCCGCTTCGACCGGAACGCTGGTTCGCGCTGGCCTGGCTGATCGCCTCGATCGGCAGGCGCTGTACCTTCGATCGCACGCTGTAGCGGGAGATCCTCGCCGTTCCGGCATCGATCACATATTTGATCCCCGGCACCGTGAGGCTCGTCTCGGCGACATTGGTCGCGAGCACGATACGGCGGCGGATGCCCGGGGTGCGGGCGCTCTCGAACACGCGATGCTGCTCGGCAGAACTCAGCCGGCCGTAGAGGGGCAGCACCTCGGTGAACGGCAGGTTCCGTCCGCGAATCGACTCCTCGGCATCCCGGATCTCGTTCTCGCCGCTGAGGAAGACGAGGACGTCGCCGTCCCCCTCGCGCGCGAGTTCGTCGAGGGCGGCGTTGATGCCCTCCATCGGGTCGAGGTCTGCGCGGGTCTCTTCCGGGGTCTCTCCGTCGATCTCGTCGTCGAGGGGCGCATCCGCGACGAGTGGTCGGTACCTCACCTCCACGGGGTAGGTTCGCCCGCTCACCTCGATGATCGGTGCGTCGTCGAAATGACGCGAGAAGCTCTGCGGGTCGATGGTCGCCGAGGTGATCACGACCTTGAGATCCGGTCGCTCCGGCATCAGCTGCTTGAGGTATCCGATGAGGAAATCGATGGTGAGCGAGCGTTCGTGCGCCTCATCGATGATGATCGCGTCGTACTTCCTCAGCAGACGATCACGATGGATCTCGTTCAGCAGGATGCCATCGGTCATCAGCTTGATCTTCGTGTCTTTGCCGGCGGTGTCGGTGAAGCGCACCTGGTAGCCGACGAGCCCGCCGAGCGGGGTGCCGAGTTCTTCGGAGATGCGCTCGGCGATGGTGCGGGCGGCGATGCGGCGTGGCTGGGTGTGACCGATGCTCGTTCGCCCGAGCTCGAGCAGGATCTTCGGAAGCTGGGTGGTCTTGCCCGATCCGGTCTCGCCGGCGACGATGACCACCTGGTTGTCACGGATGATCGCTGCGATGTCCTCCCGTCGCTGGCTCACCGGCAACTCTGGCGGGTAGGTGATGACGGGGTCGGACATGGGGAATTCAAGTTTAGATGCTGTTCTTGCAGGTGCGGGTGCGGGTGCAAGTGCGGGTGCCGGTGCCGGTGCCGGTGCCTCTGCCCCGTGCCGCTGCCCCAAGCCCCCGTGGGCTGATGTAATTCGCGCTCAGATAGCCGCCACCTATCTGAGCGCGAATTACATCAGCGTTTGCGGAGGTCGGCTGACCGCGCAGCCCGCGCTGGCCGCGAGCGCTCCTCCACATCCGCGGAATGGCGGCGCCGCGACACAGGAAGCGAGTTTGCGGGCTGCGAGGAATGCCATGCGGGAGAAGGTGGAGCATGCATCCCCACGAAGCGATGGCCGAACCCGTGCGCCGCCGGATCGTAGAACTGCTGGCAAGCGGTGAGGTGCGCTCCGGGCATATCGCCGCCGCGGTCTGCCAAGAGTTCTCCATAACGCCCTCAGCGGTGTCGCACCACCTGCGAATTCTCGCCGGATCCGGGTGGGTGAAAGTTCGGCGCGACGAGAATCAACGTCTCTACCGGCTCGATGAGAGGGTCATCGCGCAACTCGAAAGCGAGGCGCGGCGGCTGCGACGCATCTGGAAACGTCGCATCGGCGAGGTGCACAAGAACGATCCCCAGCTGTGGCATGTCCGGCCGATCGAAGGGACGCAGCGCGGAATGCGCGGGTCGCCGGGGCGATCGGATCCATGGCTTGAAAATCGCTAGTGCATACATCTGGGTTAAAAAGTAGCGGAATCACCCGCTTTGATCTAGTTTGTGTATACACGGAGAGGTTGTGTATACACGGAGAGGTGGTGCGGGCATGCGAGCAAGTGATCGGGCCTACCGCGCCCTGCGTACCGAGATCCTCGAGGGTGAGCTTCCCGCCGGTACGGTGCTCGCCGAGGTCGAGCAGTCCCTGCGTCTCGGTGTCTCCCGCACCCCGCTGAGGGAGGCGCTCGCCCGGCTCTCCTCCGAAGCGCTCGTCAGTACTCACTCCGGTCGCGGGGTGGTCGTCACCGATGTCTCGATCGAGCGCGTGAACGAACTGTTCGAGGTGCGCCAGGCGCTCGAGGAACAGGCAGCGAGACTGGCTGCTCGTCGCCGCGATCCGGCGGTCTTCGAGGCACTGCAGATCGAGTTTCGGCGTGCGCACGAGCTGCTCGAAAACGGAGAGAGCGGCCTTCGCGAGTATTACGAACTCGTCGCGCGACTCGACGAGGCGATCGACAGCGCCGTGCGGAACGAGTTCCTGGTGTCGACACTTGCCGGCGTTCGCACTCATATCGCGCGCATCCGCAGGCTGTCGGCAGACAATCCGGAGCGGCTTCGTGAGGCGGCGAGGGAACACCTCACGATCGTGGACGCGATCGTCGACGGATCCGAATCCCTCGCGGCTCACGCGACCCAGCTTCACCTCTATCGCAGTCTGAGGAACATCACCGAATCACTCAGCACCCAATCACTCAGCACCGAATCACTCAGCACCGAGTCATTCACCACCCAGGTTAGGACGCCATGAAACTGCAGCATGTTCGCGTATACAAGAGCGACGAGACCCTCGCCCGCGAAGACCAGCTCGCCTGGAAGATCGCCGAGGTCGCGGCAGACCCCGTCGCCGTCACCCCCGAGGTGACCGAGATGGTGATCAACCGGATGATCGACAACGCCGCGGTCGCCGCCGCATCCATCACGCGCGGGCCCGCGATCGCCGCGCGGTCGCAGGCGGAGTCGCACCCGGCGACGCCCGGTTCGACGGTCTTCGGTGTCGACGGGCACTTCAGCCCGGAGTGGGCGGCCTGGGCCAACGGCGTCGCCGTGCGCGAACTCGACTACCACGACACATTCCTCGCAGCTGAATACTCGCACCCCGGCGACAACATCCCACCGATCCTGGCCGTCGCGCAGCACGCGAAGAAGTCAGGTGCCGACCTCGTTCGCGGCATTGCGACCGGCTACGAGATCCAGGTCGATCTGGTGAAGGCGATCAGCCTGCACGCGCACAAGATCGACCACGTCGCCCACCTCGGCCCGTCGGCCGCGGCAGGAATCGGAACACTGCTCGGACTCCCGGTCGAGACGATCTTCCAGGCCATCGGCCAGGCACTACACACGACGACAGCGACCCGCCAATCGCGCAAGGGCGAGATCTCGACCTGGAAGGCCCATGCGCCGGCCTTCGCCGGAAAGATGGCCGTCGAATCCGTCGATCGCGCCATGCGTGGGCAGACGAGTCCGACGCCGATCTACGAGGGCGAAGACGGCGTGATCGCGTGGCTGCTCGACGGACCGGATGCGAGCTACGACGTGCCGCTTCCCGAGAAGGGCGAGGCGAAGCGGGCCATCCTCGACACCTATACGAAGGAACATTCGGCCGAATATCAGGCCCAGGCGTGGATCGATATGGCCCGCAAGCTGCACAACGAGCATCCTGAGGTGACGGCCGAGAGCGTGAAGTCCATCGTCATCCACACCTCGCACCACACGCACTTCGTCATCGGTTCGGGAGCGAATGATCCGCAGAAGTACGACCCGAAGGCGAGCCGCGAGACGCTCGACCACTCTGTTCCGTACATCTTCACCGTGGCGCTTCAGGACGGCGAATGGGACCACCAGAAGTCGTACTCACCGGAGCGCGCCGGACGCGCCGACACCGTGACGCTGTGGAACAAAGTCACGACGGAGGAAGACGCCGAGTGGACACGCCGCTATCACTCCAACGATCCGGCAGAGAAGGCATTCGGCGGTCGCGTCGAGATCGAGCTGAACGACGGAACGCGGATCGTCGACGAGATCGCCGTCGCAGACGCCCATCCGCTCGGAGCACGTCCGTTCGCCCGAGCCGACTACATCCGTAAATTCCGGATGCTGGCCGCCCCCGTGCTCGAGGAGGCCGAGATCGAGCGCTTCCTCGCGCTCGTGCAACGACTCCCCGAACTCACCGCCGACGAACTCGACGGCCTCAACATCGTCGCCAAATCCGGAGTGCTCGGCGCCGGCCCGAAGGGACTCTTCTGATGCTGTACACCACGACGACCCCCGCCGAGAAGCGCGCGAACCTCCGCGCCGCGCTCGCGACCGGCAAGCTCCTGCGCTTCCCGGGGGCGTTCAACCCGCTGAGCGCGAAGCTCATCCAGGATCGCGGCTTCGAGGGCGTCTACATCTCCGGCGCGGTGATCGCCGCCGACCTCGGACTGCCCGACATCGGCCTGACGACGCTGACCGAGGTCGCCGGGCGCGGGCAGCAGATCAGTCGCATGACCGAGCTGCCGACGCTGATCGACGCCGACACCGGGTTCGGCGAGCCGATGAACGTCGCCCGAACGGTGCAGTCGCTCGAGGATGCCGGCGTCGCCGGGCTCCACATCGAAGACCAGGTCAATCCGAAGCGCTGCGGTCACCTCGACGGCAAGGCCGTGGTCGACGGCGAGACGGCGACCAAGCGCATCCGGGCTGCGGTGGATGCGCGCCGCGACCCGAACCTGCTGATCATGGCACGCACCGACATCCGTGCCGTCGATGGCATGGCCGCCGCGATCGACCGCGCGAAGGCGCTCGTCGACGCCGGCGCCGACGCCATCTTCCCGGAGGCGATGGCCGACCTGTCGGAGTTCGAGGCGATCCGGAAGGCGGTGGATGTTCCGATCCTCGCCAACATGACCGAGTTCGGGAAGAGCGAGCTCTTCACCAACGAGCAGCTCGCCGGCGTCGGAATCAACATCGTGATCTACCCGGTCAGCCTGCTGCGGATCGCGATGGGTGCGGCCGAGCGCGGACTCGATACGATCATCCGCGAAGGGTCGCTGAACTCGGAGGTCGCCGGCATGCAGACACGCGCACGGCTCTACGAACTGCTCGACTACGAGGCCTACAACTCGTTCGACTCGTCCGTCTTCAATTTCACCCTCTAGCGCTTTCGATGAGAACAGGAGCTCACCATGACTGATCCAGACATCCGGAAGGGACTCGCGGGGGTCGTCGTCGACTACACCGCGGTCTCGAAGGTCAATCCCGACACGAACTCGCTGCTCTATCGCGGGTATCCGGTGCAGGAGCTCGCGGCGAACTGCTCGTTCGAGCAGGTCGCGTACCTGCTCTGGAATGGCGAGCTGCCGAACGAGACCCAGCTCGCCGAGTTCGAGAAGCTCGAGCGTTCGCAGCGCTCGCTCGACGCGAACGTTAAGCGGGTCATCGACGACCTGCCGCTGACGGCGCATCCGATGGACATCGTGCGTACCGCGGTGAGCGTCATCGGGGCGAGCGATCCGGATGCCGCCGACGCCAGCCCGGCGGCCAACCTGAAGAAGTCGATCTCCCTCCTCGCGAAGCTGCCGGCGATCGTGTCGTACGACCAGCGTCGGCGGCGCGGGCAGCAGCTCGTCGAGCCGCGAAACGATCTCGGCTACAGCGCGAACTTCCTGTACATGACGTTCGGTGATGTGCCGGATGTCGTGGTCGTCGACGCCTTCGACGTGTCGATGATCCTCTACGCGGAGCACTCGTTCAACGCGTCGACGTTCACCGCCCGCGTCATCACGTCGACCCTCGCCGACCTCTACTCCGCGGTCGTCGGTGGCATCGGCGCGCTGAAGGGTCCGCTTCACGGCGGGGCGAACGAGGCCGTCATGCATGTCTTCGACGAGATCGTCACGGCGGACAGGGCTGAGCAGTGGCTCGAGACCGCGCTCGCCGAGAAGCGCAAGATCATGGGCTTCGGCCACCGCGTCTACAAGAACGGCGACTCCCGGGTTCCGACGATGAAGGCCGCGCTCGACACCCTCATCGAGCGCTACCAGCGCCAGGACATGCTCGACCTCTACGACGCGCTCGAGTCGGCGATGGGCGAGGCGAAGAACATCAAACCGAACCTCGACTATCCATCCGGCCCGGCGTACAACCTCATCGGTTTCGATACCGAGATGTTCACTCCGCTCTTCGTCGCGGCGCGCATCACCGGGTGGACAGCCCACATCATGGAGCAGCTCGCGTCGAACGCGCTGATCCGTCCGCTGAGCCTGTACAACGGTGTCGACGAGCGCCACCTGCCGGCGACGGTTGCCGGCTAGGAGGCATCCACCCGGTCCGAAAACGCAGGAGAATCTGCCATTTTCCAGCAAAAGAGGCACTTTTTGCTCGAAATCCCGAGATACTCCTGCGTTTTCGGGTGGGCGCACGCGGGGTGATCAGGCGAGCTCGACCCGCTCGCCGCGCGGGGTCGCGATCAGCAGCCCGGAGCCCGCGAAGGCGGCCTCGAGGTCGGCGGCGTTCTCGTTGAAGTGGGTCCAGTCCTCGGTGTGGAGGCCGACCACCCGCTTCGCCTGGAGAGCGGATGCGGCGGCCACGGCATCCGCTGACGTGAGGGTGAGGGCGGCGTCGATGTCGGCGACTCGCGCGGCCCCCGCGAACAGGATGGCGACATCCACCGGCGCGAAGCGATCCGCGATCTGCCGCACAAGCGGCACCGACGCGTTGTCGCCACTGACATAGATCGTCGGCTCGCCGTCGGCCTCGAGCACGAAGCCGGTCACCGAGCCGACGAGTGGCTCGGATCCGGGTGGTCCGTGCAGCGCCGGCACCGCCGTGACGGTGATGTGACGGAAGTCGTGGATCTCCCAGTTGTCGAGACCGATCACCGTTCCGCCGAAGAGTTCGCTCGCCGCGGTCAGCGTGCTGAGGGTCGGGATGCCCTGCGCGATCAGTTCGAGCCCCTCCCAGTCGAGGTTGTCTTTGTGACCGTGATGCGAGAGCAGGATGAGGTCGACAGTGCCGAGTTCATCGCGGCCGAGAGCGGGCCCGGCCGTCTTCACGAGGGTGGTCTCCTCTGGATCCTCGTAGGTCTGCGGCGCGTCGAATGTCGGGTCTGTGATGATGCGCAGGCCGGCATATTCGATGAGGGCGGTTGGTCCGCCGATCCAGGTGATGGCTGTCGTAGGCACACTGCGAGCCTACGCCGGGGTCTTTACGCTTGGTGCATGCCGAACCGCCTCACCGACGCCGTCAGCCCGTACCTGCGATCGCACGCCGACAATCCGGTCGACTGGTTTCCGTGGGGTGAGGAGGCCTTCGCCGAGGCCGCGCGGCGTGACGTGCCAGTGCTCGTGTCGATCGGCTACTCGACCTGTCACTGGTGCCACGTGATGGCCCGCGAGACGTTCAGCGACCCCGAGCTCGCCGGGTATCTGAATGCGAATTTCATCAGCATCAAGGTCGATCGGGAGGAGCATCCGGATGTCGACTCGAGCTACCTCGCCGCAGCCGGCGCGTTCACCGAGAACCTCGGCTGGCCGCTGAACGTGTTCGTCACCCCGCTCGGGAGGGCCTTCTTCGCCGGAACGTACTTTCCGCCGGAGCCGAGGGGTGGGCATCCGGCCTTCCGCCAGGTGCTCGACGCTGTGCTGGATGCCTGGACGACCCGCCGAGCGCAGGTCGAAGACAGCGCCGCGAGGGTAGCCGAGGCACTCGCGGCGGGAGAATCGCGGCGGGAGACGGCACTTCCGCTCGAGTTCGACGGCGTCGTCGCCGAGCTGGTCGCCTACGAGGACCGCCAGTTCGGCGGCTTCGGCGGCGCCCCGAAGTTTCCGGTCGCCCCGGTACTGCTCTTTCTGCTGGCGCGCGCATCGGTCGGCGATGCGGAGGCCGGCGGGCTCGCCGAGCGCACGCTCGACGCCATGGCGGCGAGCGACCTGCGCGACCCCATCGAAGGCGGATTCTTCCGCTACGCGACGAAGAGCGACTGGAGCGATCCGCACTACGAGCGCATGCTCTACGACAACGCCCAGCTGCTGAAGGCCTACGCGCTGCGCGGGTCGTTCGAGGTCGCAGCGGGGATCGCATCCTTCCTGCTCACCGTGATGCGGCAGCCCGGCGGCGGCTTCGCGTCGGCGCAGGACAGCGAGAGCACCGTCGCCGGCGAACGCGTCGAGGGCGGCTACTACGCACTGGATGCGGCGGCCCGGGCATCCGAGACCCCGCCCGCACTCGACGCGAAGGTGCTCACCGGCTGGAACGGACTCGCGATCGATGCGCTCGCGACCGCGGGATTCGTCGTCGGCCGGGAGGACTGGATCCGTGGCGCGCGTGACGCGGCCGACGCCCTGCTCGAACGGCATCTGCGGGCGGACGGCACGCTGATCCGCGCATCGATCGGGGAGCGGGAGTCCGCGGCATCCGCGACGCTCGAGGATTACGGGATGCTGGCCGCGGGGTTGCTCGCACTGGCGACGGCGTCGGGGGAGGTTGGGTACGCGGTCGCCGCGCGGTCGCTGGTGGAGGCGACGCTCGTCGGGGGAGCCTTCGTCGTGCCCGGCGGCGCCGACCCGGTGCTCGCCGCCCAGGGCCTCGTTCTCGCGAGCGATCCGTCGGAGGGCGCCTACCCGTCAGGGCTCAGCGCGCTGGCGGATGCGGCCAACCGCCTCCACCTGCTGACCGGCGACTCGACGTATCGCGAGGCGAGCATGCGTGCACTCGAGTCTGTCGCTGCGCTCGCCGTCCCGCGCCCGATCTCGTTCGGCGCAGCTCTCACCGTGATGTCGGAGCTCGCGAGCCCGGTCACCCAGCTGGTCATCGTCAGCGAAGACGCCGACTCGGAACTCGCCGCGATCGCGCGCCGCCGGCACGTCTCCGGCGGGATGTCGACCGTCGTCACGCGGGCACAGTCCGCAGCGTTCGAAGCGGCGGGGTTCGAGCTCTTCGCCGGTCGCGCGCGGGAGGGCGCCTGGTTCTGCGAGGACTTCGTCTGCCGGTTGCCGGTCACGACCGCCGCGGCCCTTGCGGAGGTGATGCGCCAGAGGGCGTGAGCGCGCTCAGCCCTGTCGGCTCGAGGTGGTCAGGCGTGCGGCATCCGCGATCCGTCCGGGGCGCTGCACGGCGAATACCAGCGCGGCGAACCCGACGGCGAGGCAGACCTGGCCAAGCACTCCGAACGGAAAGTAGATGTGGTACTTGAGGAAGAGCACGGCGCCGACGATCACGAGGGCCGTTCCGGGGAGCGAGCTGAAGCCGACGCGGCGGAACAGGGCGAGGCCCACGACCGCTCCGACCGCGATGAGGGCGACGCTGCCGATGAAGCCCAGATTGCGTCCGAGGTCGTACATCACGCCGATGCCGGACGCGGCGCCCATCCCGTCGAGCTTCAGACCACCGGCGCCGATCCCGGCGAGCACGTCGAGCGCGGAGTAGAAGACGGCATAAACGAACCCGAGGATGGCGGTGAGCCAGCTGACGAAGGCGTCATGGCCGCGCACGACCAGCCACGGCGCGAACCCGACGAGGGGCACTATCGGCAGGATCGCGATGTGCAGGTTGCGCCAGTACTCGGCGTTCTGCGCGGTGAGGTGTTGCGGATGCGTCACGCCGACGGCCGCGAGGATGAGTGCTGGAACGACCACGGCGACGTACAGCAGAATCTGGCGAGGCTTCATTCCGTCATGCTAAGCGATCTCTGCTGCACCCTCACCGCACGGTTTTGCGCGCCGTGATCACCCCGGTGTCGAAGCCGAGGAGGTGGAGCCCGCCATGGAAGCGCGCGTGCTCGATCTTGATGCAACGGTCCATCACGACGGTGAGGCCTTTCGACTGGCCGTAGCGCGCGGCATCCTCGTTCCAGATGCCCAGCTGCATCCAGACGACCTTCGCGCCGATCGCGAGCACGTCGTCGATGACGGCCGGGATATCGCTCGACTTGCGGAAGACATCCACGATGTCGGGCACCTCCGGCAGCGACGCGAGGTCGGGGTAGGCCTTCTCGCCGAGGATCGTGTCGGCGTTCGGGTTCACGAAGTAGACGCGGTAGTCGCTCGAGGAGAGCAGGTAGGTTCCGACGAAGTAGCTCGAGCGCGCGGCATTCGGGGAGGCGCCGACGATCGCGACGGATTTCGCCCGACGAAGGATGCCGAGGCGCTCCTTCGCGGTCGGCCCGACCCAGGTGCGCTGCGAATTCAGCAGCTTGGCGAGCGGAGAGTCGGCGGGAAGCGCGCAACTCAGGCCGTTCGGCATGACGGTGATGTCAGGTGCGGTGATGGCGTTCGCGAGGGTGTCGGTCATGGTCAGTCCTTCGTCGCCGCGGTCAATGCCTGGTCGAGGTCGTAAACAATGTCGTCGGGGTCTTCTATTCCGACGCTGATACGCACGAGTCCCGGCAGCACGCCGGCATCCACCAGTTGCTGCTCGTTCAGCTGCGCGTGGGTGGTCGAGGCCGGATGGATGACGAGGGTCTTCGCGTCACCGATGTTGGCGAGGTGGCTGGCGAGATCCACCGACTCGATGAACTTCTGACCCACCTCGCGCCCCCCGCGCACACCGAAACTGAAGACGGCGCCCGGCCCCTTCGGCAGATACTTCAGAGCACGGTCGAAGTGTGGATGACTCGGCAGCCCAGCCCAGTTCACGAACTCTATGCGCGGGTCGGCCTCCAACCACTCCGCGACGATTCGCGCATTGTCGACGTGCGCCTGAAGCCGGAACGGGAGGGTCTCGACGCCCTGCGCGAGCAGCCAGGCCGAGTGCGGCGAGAGTGCGGGCCCGATGTCGCGCAGCTGCTCGGCACGGAGGCGGGTGAGGAAGGCGTACTCGCCGAAGTTGCCGTGCCAGTTGAGTCCGCCATAGGACGGCACCGGCTGGTCGAACAGCGGGAAGTGCTCGTTCGCCCAGTGGAAGCGGCCCGACTCGACGACCACCCCGCCGAGCGTCGTGCCGTGGCCGCCGAGGAACTTGGTGGCGGAGTGCACGACGACATCAGCTCCCCATTCGATCGGGCGGATCAGGTACGGCGTCGCGATCGTCGAGTCGATGATCAGCGGGATGTCGTGCGAGTGGGCGACCGCGGCGAGGCCCTCGATGTCGGCGACCTCCCCCGACGGGTTCGCGACGGTCTCGGCGAAGATCAGCTTGGTCCTGTCGGTGATGGCCGCGTCGTAGTCCATCGGATCGGATCCCTGCACGAACGTCGTCTCGACGCCGAACCGACGCAGCGTCACGTCGAGCTGGGTGATCGAGCCCCCGTAGAGGTTCGCGGAGGCGACGATGTGGTCCCCGGCTCCGGCGAGGGATGCGAAAGTGATGAACTGGGCGCTGAGACCGCTCGCGGTGGCGACGGCGCCGAGTCCGCCCTCGAGAGAGGCGATGCGCTCCTCGAACGATGCGACGGTGGGGTTGCCGAGCCGGCTGTAGATGTTGCCGTACTTCTGCAGGGCGAAGCGGGCCGCGGCATCCTGGGTGTCATCGAAGACGAACGCGGTCGTCTGGTAGATCGGGAGTGCGCGGGCGCCGGTCACCGCATCCGGGATGTTGCCGGCATGGATCGCGCGCGTACGGAATCCCCACTCGCGATCTGCGCTGCCGTTGCCCGTACCGTCGCCATCAGCCATAGGTTTCACGGTACCCGAACGCCCGGAGGCGGATGACCCGGGCGTAACAATCCGAGATACCGGCCTACCGCCAGCCCGGGAACCAGTAGTGCAGTTGCGCGAACCAGACGGGGATCTGCGCGCCCGTCCAGACGGGGTAGAAGAAGCCGCTGACCAGCACGACGAGCACGAGGAACGCCGCGACCAGCCGGATGCCGCCCTGCCTCCGCCACGCCGGATCCGTCCGTTCACCGAGAATGAGCCCCATCACCACGACCAGCCCGAGGATCATGTAAGGCTCGAACACGATCGCGTAGAACTGGAAGATGGTGCGTCCGGAGTAGAGCAGCCAGGGCAGGTATCCCGCGACGATCCCCATCAGGATCAGACCCACCTGCCACTCCCGGTACCGCAGCAGTCGGTAGACGAGATAGAAAAGCGCCGCCGCCGCAGCCCACCAGAGGATCGGGTTGGCGATCGAGGTCACGTACTGCGCGCACCCGCCGACCGTCGTGCATCCATCGACACCCTGGGCGATGCCCGCGTAGTAGAACGCCGTCGGGCGGAACAGGAACAGCCAGGTGAAGGGGTTCGCCTGGTAGGAGTGCGGCGTGTGTTCGCCGACGTTGAAGTTGTAGACGCTCTGCTGGTAGTAGACGAAACTCTGGATCGAGTGCGGAACCCAGGAGAACGTCCCCTTCCAGGCGTTGCCGGGGAGGTCGGCCCAGTCGCGGTAGTAGCCGCCCTTCGTCACGAACCAGCCGCTCCAGGCCGAGAGATAGGTGGCGAAGAACACCGGGACCATCAGGAGGAACGTGGCCGGAGCCTGCTTGAAGACCGTGCCGCTCGCCCAGAACTGCACCCCGGCCCGGCGCCGTGCGAAGGCGTCGACGAACAGCGTGTAGAGAGCGAAGGCGGCGAGGAAGTACAGCCCGCTCCACTTGGTGGCGGTCGCTGCACCGAAGAGGATGCCGGCGACGACCAGCCAGGGGCGCGCGAACAGGGACGGTCCCCAGTCGATGGTGCGGCCGGCATCCACTCTCCTCGCGATCCAGCGATCGAGGCGGGATGCGCTCTGCGCCCGGTCGAGCAGGATCGCCCAGAATCCGAGCAGAGTGAAGAGCATCACGAAGTTGTCGAGCAGCGCGGTTCGCGACATCACGATCGCGTGACCGTCGATCGCGAAGAGGAAGCCGGCGATCGTCGCAAGCAGTGTCGACTTCGTCAACGCCCGCGCGATCAGCACGAGGATGAAGACGGCGAGGATGCCCGCGATCGCCGTCGAGATGCGCCAGCCGACCGGATTCTCGGCCCCGAACGCCCTAAGCCCGAACGAGATCAGCCACTTGCCGAGGGGCGGATGCGCGACATACGACCCGGCGGACGAGTAGCCGTTCACCTTCCCGGCGTTGAACAGCGGATCGGCCCCGGCCGGCCAGGTCCCCTCGTAGCCGAGGTGCAGCAGGGTCCAGGCATCCTTAACGTAGAAGGTCTCGTCGAAGACCAGCGCGCGCGGCCGGCCGAGCTGCCAGAGGCGCAGGATGGCGGCGATCAGCGTGACGGCGACGGGCGCGCCCCAGTGCCAGGCGCGGCGACGGGCGGGGGTGCCGAGCATCCGCTCCGAGAAGAGTTCGAACCTCGAGGGCGGTTCGCGCCGGGTGTCGGGAGCTGCACGCCTGTCGGCACCCTGCGTTCCGACGAGAGCATCGAAGCCGCGGCGGGAAGTCACCCCGCAATCGTAGGTGAGGGTGGTGGGAGGATTGGGCAATGCTGATCATCGCCGCGACCCCGATCGGCAATCTCGGCGATGCATCCGGACGGCTCATCGAGGCGCTGTCGACGGTCGAGATCATCGCGGCGGAAGACACCCGAGTCACGATCCATCTCATGCGGGCGCTCGGTATCGAGAACCGTCCGCGACTCATCCCGCTGCACGAGCACAACGAGGTGGCGAAGGCCGCCGAGATCGCCGAGCTCGCGCGGGAGACCGACGTGCTCGTGCTCTCGGACGCGGGGATGCCGGCGATCAGCGATCCGGGGTTCTCGATCGTGGCCGCCGCGGCTCTCGCCGGTGTGACGGTGACAGCGCTGCCCGGCCCGTCCGCCGTGCTGACGGCTCTCGCGCTCTCCGGACTCCCGACCGACCGCTTCTGCTTCGAGGGGTTCCTCCCGCGCAAGGGCCGAGTGGCCTACTTCCGCGCCCTCGCTGCCGAACAGCGCACCATGGTCTTCTTCGAATCCCCGAACCGACTCGCCGACTCGCTGCGCGATCTCGCGACGGCGATGGGCGACGACCGTCGGGTCGTGGTCTGTCGTGAACTGACCAAACTGTACGAAGAGGTGAAGCGGGGCACCGCGGCCGAACTGGCGGCCTGGGCGGCGACGGGCGTGCGCGGCGAGATCTGCGTGGTGGTCGAGGGGGCGCCGCCGCCCGTATTCGATCTCGCCTCCGGGATAGAGCAGGTGGTCAGGCTCGTCGAGTCGGGGTCCCGGCTCAAGGAGGCGTCAGCCGAAGTCGCCGAGGCGACCGGACTCGGCCGTCGCGAACTCTATGAGGGTGCCCTTCGTACGCGTTAAATCTTCACAGCACACTCTGTGCACGCACCAAGTCGTTACGGAGACACACACTGACGCGGATTTGCGGTGTCCCTACTTGTGGGGTAGAAATCGCGGGCTTAGGTTCTAGTTTGCGGCGACCTGTCGCGCAACCACACATTGGGGAAGGACCCTGGATGTCTGAACACGTTCACGGTAAACGGTTTGCTCTGCGAACCGTCGGAGTTCTTACAACATTCGCGGCAGTAGCCGCTCTCTCGATCGTCGGGGCGGCGAGTGCCTCGGCGGCCGGTCCCGTCGGTGCCGACAGGGTCGGCTTCGCCGGCTCTGTGCCGAAGTGGGCCACCTCGGCCAACGACACCGGTGCGGCACCCGTCGACACCTCGGTGGAGGGCGAGCTCTACCTCCCTCTCCGCAACGCAGCGGAGGCGACCGCGCTCGCGACCGCAGTGTCGACCCCAGGCTCGGGGAGCTATCGCCAGTTCGTCAGCCCCCAGCAGTGGATCCAACGGTTCTCGCCGACTGCGGCTGACCTGAACGACGCCGTGACGTATCTCAAGTCGCAGGGCCTCAGCATCACCGCGACCCCGGCAAGCCGCCAGTACGTGGTCTTCCGCGGAACGGCAGACCAGGTCGCCGCGGCATTCCAGACCAAGCTGCACGCCTACACCTACGCCGGGTCGACGCTCCTCGGACCATCGTCTGTTCCGTCCCTTCCGACGGCGCTCGCCGGCAAGGTGTCTGGAATCAGTATCGACCAGGCAAAGTTCCTCGCCCGTCCGACGCTCATCAAGCAGGGGCAGTTCGACTCGGCCGGCAACATCCGCAGCTTCAGCAAGCAGGCCGCGCCGGCAGCGGCCGTTCCGGTTGCCCAGTGCTCGAACTATTCGGGTGAGCACACCGTCACCCTTCCTGCCGCCTACGGCAAGACTCAGTTCGACACCTTCAACTGCGGATACACGCCATCGCAGCTGCGATCGGCATACGGATCGGCAGACCTGACGAAGGCCGGACTCGACGGACGCGGCCAGACGGTCGCGATCGTCGACGCCTACGCATCGCCTTCGATCGTGCAGGACGTCAACACCTACTCTGCCCAGGTCGGTGACCGCGGCCTGACCGCCGCGACTTACCAGCAGATCGTGCCGCCGACCAGCCAGTTCTCCGACCAGGCTGCCTGTGGCTTCCCGAGCGGATGGCAGGGTGAGCAGACCCTCGACGTCGAAGCCGTACACGGCATCGCACCCGGGGCGAAGATCCTCTACGTCGGTGGTTTCAACTGCGGTGCCGGTATCGACATCGCCGTCTCGAAGATCCTCGACGGCAAGCTCGCGAACATCGTCAGCAACAGCTACGGCTACGTCGGCGAAGCACTGCCGATGGATGCCATCCAGGGTGAGGTGAACATCCAGCTGCAGGCCGCCGGCGAGGGAATCGGACTCTACTTCTCGAGCGGTGACAACGGTGACGAGGTGGCCTCACTCGGCTACGCGTCGCCCGACTTCGCGGCATCCTCTCCGTGGGTGACCGCGGTCGGTGGCACGAGCATCGGCATCACGAAGGCGGGCAAGATCGCCTACGAAACCGGATGGGGCGACACGGCCGACCAGGTGCTCTCCGACGCGGCCGGCAAACTGAGCTACGCATCGCCGCCCCCCGGGGCAGCGTTCGCCGGAGGAGCCGGTGGTGGCCGGAGTGCCATCTTCGACCAGCCCGCGTACCAGCATGGTGTCGTGCCGTTCGCACTGTCGAAGGGCAACCGGGTGTCTCCGGACATCGCGGCGCTCGCCGACCCCTACACCGGGTTCAGCGTTGGGATCAGTCCGATCGTGGATGACACGACGCTCGCAACGGGACCGTTCGAGCGCGACACCTATGGTGGAACCTCGCTCGCCTCCCCGCTGACCGCGGCGCAGATCGCGCTCGTGCAGCAGGCGACGCACACCGCGATCGGGTTCGCCAACCCGACGCTGTATGCGCTCTACAAGGTGGCACCGTCGACGTTCCGCGACGTGTTGCCGCTCGTTCCGATGAGCGGTGTCGCATACACGAGCAAGCGATCAGGAAATACCTTCCTGATCACGTTCGACACCGACACCTCGCTCAAGACCGCGAAGAAGTACGACGACGTGACCGGCCTCGGCGGCATCTCGTTCTCGCTGCTCTCGCAGTTGGCAGCGGGCAGGCACTAACGAACGAAGAGAGCCGCGCGGGGCTTCGGCCCCGCGCGGCTTTTTCGCGCGCTGTCGGCTCAGGAGGACAGTCGTCGGTTCAGGCCGACAGGCGTGCCAGTTGCTCTTCGCTCAGCACGAGCTCCGAGGCCTTCGCCGAATCCATGATGCTCTCCGGACGGCTCGCGCCCGGGATCGGGATGACCGTGTGCCCGAGCGACAGCTCCCAGGCGAGCGCGACCTGCTGTGGGCTCACCCGAAATTCGCTCGCCTCGCTCAGTTCGGCAGCGACATCCGCGAACGCCGTGCCCGCCGCGAAAACCTCGCCGCCGCGCCCGATCCCGCCGAGCGGGCTCCAGGGGAGGAAAGCGATCTCGTGCGCGACGCAGTACTTCAGCTCGTCGATGCTCGACCGGTACGCGGGCGAGAACTGGTTCTGCACCGAGACGAGTCTGCCGCCGAGAACCCGGTCGGCGAGCTTAATCTGCTCGATGTTCGCGTTCGAGATGCCCGCCATCAGGATGATCCCCTCGTCGAGCAGATCGAGCAGTGCGCCGATCGAGTCCTCGTAGGGCACCGTCGGGTCTGGCCGGTGCAGCTGGTACAGCCCGATCGCGTCCACCTCGAGCCGCGCGAGCGACTCCCGGGCCGCGTTCATGAGTGCCTCGGGGCTGCCGGCGCGATCCCACGGCCCGCCGTCGCGGTGCAGCAGTCCGCCCTTCGTTGCGACGAGCACGTGCTCGGTGCTCTCGGGTGATCGCGACCTGAGCGCCTCGGCGATGAGGCGTTCGTTGTGGCCCTGGCCGTCGGCATCCACCGTGTACGCGTCCGCCGTGTCGATGAGTGTGATCCCGGCGTCGAGGGCGGCGTGGACGGTGGCGATCGCGCGGGCACGGTCCGGCCGCCCCTCGATCGACAGCGGCATCGCGCCGAGCCCGATTGCGCTGATGGGTACGTCGCCGATCCTGCGAGTTTTCATGGGTGCCACCTCATGCCTATATTCTGCCGCGCCCGCCGCCGCTCGCCGCGCCCTCCAGTCCCTGCTGTTGGTTGGCGCCAGTTCGTGAGTACCCCGAAAATGCACCAAATTCCTTCGGATTGGTGCATTTTCGGGGTACTCACGCACGACTGCAGTGGTCAGTGGTCAGCGGGTGAGGAGGGCGCGGATGCGGGCCACCAGCTCATCCGGATCCTGCAGGTCGTCCCAGTTCAGCTCCAACACCTTCCATCCCTTGGCCTCGAGCTTTGCCCTCCTCGACATGTCTTTGCGCCACTGCGCTTTCGAGCGGTGGTAGTCGCCCTGATACTCGAGGATCGTCTTCGACGCGGCGAAGGTGAAATCCGGGCGCACGGCCTTCCCCGTCTCGGTGTCGACGATGGTGTGATTGATGAGCGGCGCCGGGAGGCCGCCCAGCACGATGACGACGCGCAGGATCGACTCCGGCCGCGACTCCGACCGGTCATTCAGGAGCAGCAGTGCAGCGCGGATGATGCGGGCGCCCCGCCGCCCGACGAACCGCCTCGACATCGCCCTGAGGTCGGCGATCGAGGCGAGGGGCAGCTGGCGGTGGATGACGTAGTCGCCAGCCGCGACGGCGTCCGGTAGCGAGAGGGTCGCCGCGAGATCGCACCAGGTGCGCGCGGCCGACGTGAGGCGGATGCCGGACCGCACCACGACATCCGCTGCGGTGACATCCAACTCATGGCCCCGCACGCCTCGCGAGTGCAGCGCCCGCGAGGGTGGCGGGGCACCGACATCGATCGTCGGTGAGTGCTCGAGCGTCCAGGGCAGGGGGAGGCCGAGCAGCAGTGCCGCGGTGACGTGGCTGAAGAACGCGTCATCCGGAATTCGCAGCGCGAGCATCCGACAGCGATCTGCGAGCTTCAGATCGTGACTGTCGGATCGCACACTGTGGATCTCGCGGTTGAGGCGTCGGCTGCGCAGCTCTCCGCGGGTCAGTCCCGCTCGGAGCCCGGCGCTGAACGTGAACGGATCGGCCATGGTCTCGAGCGTGCCGCATCCGAAACGCTGCGCGCCGGATCTGTCCACAGCGGCGCTCGACTTTCGTGAGTACCCCGAAAATGCACCAAATCCGCCCGATTTGGTGCATTTTCGGGGTACTCACGCTCGAAGCGGGCGGGGGGAGGGGTTGGGAAGGGCAAGGGGAGGGCAGAGTAACAGTGGCCGACGCCCGAATACACTGGAACCCATGGCCGCCCGAAAACCCTTCTACATCGCGACGCCCATCTTCTACGTGAACGACGTTCCCCACATCGGCCACGCCTACACGGAGGTGGCTGCCGACGTGTTGGCTCGCTGGCACCGCCAGGCCGGCGACGACACCTGGCTGCTGACCGGCACGGATGAGCACGGCCAGAAGATCCTGCGCACGGCCGTCGCCAACGACTCGTCCCCGAAGGCCTGGGCCGACAAGCTCGTCAATACGTCCTGGAAGCCCCTCCTCGAGACTCTCAACATCTCGAACGACGACTTCATCCGCACGACCGACGAGCGCCACGAGACCGCCGTGCTGATCTTCCTGCAGAAGCTCTACGACGACGGCTTCATCTACTCCGGCGAGTACGAGGGCTACTACTGCGTCGGTTGCGAGGAGTACAAGCAGCTCGACGATCTGATGGAGACACCGGATGGCGACTATGCCGGGCAGCTAGTCTGCAAGATCCACGGGCGGCCGGTCGAGATCCTGAAGGAGAAGAACTACTTCTTCCGGATGAGCGACTTCCAGCAGCCGCTGCTCGACCTGTACGAGTCGCAGCCCGACTTCATCCAGCCGGAGAGCGTCCGCAACGAGATCATCCAGTTCGTGAAGTCCGGGCTCGACGACCTGTCGATCTCGCGGTCGAGTTTCGACTGGGGCATCACGATCCCCTGGGATCCGACCCACGTGCTGTATGTCTGGTTCGACGCGCTGCTCAACTACGCGACCGCGGTCGGGTACGGGGTCGACCGTGAGAATTTCGATCGCCGGTGGCCAGCCGTACAGCTGGTCGGTAAAGACATCGCACGCTTCCATGCCGTCATCTGGCCGGCGATGCTGATGGCCGCCGGCGAGAAGGTTCCGTCCCGCGTCTTCGGGCACGGCTGGCTGCTGGTCGGCGGCGAGAAGATGTCGAAGTCGAAGCTCACCGGCATCGCTCCGGAGCAGATCACCGACACCTTCGGAGTGGATGCCTTCCGCTACTACTTCATGCGCGCGATCGGTTTCGGAAGCGATGGTTCGTTCAGCTGGGAAGACCTGGCCGCGCGCTATCAGGCCGAGCTCGCCAACGGATTCGGCAACCTCGCCTCCCGGGTCATCGCGATGATCGGGCGCTATCGCGACGGCGTCGTGCCGGCGGCTGGGGCGTTGACCCCTGCCGACGAGGCCATCCGGGCGACGGAGCAGCGGGCGACGGATGACGCGGACGCCGCCATCGAGCGGTTCGCGATCCACGAGGCCCTCGCCTCCATCTGGACCCTCGTCGAGGAGCTGAACGGGTACATCACCATCCAGGAGCCGTGGGCGCTCTCGAAGGATCCGGCGAAAGCCGAGCGGCTGGATACGGTGCTCGCCACGATCGTGCACGGTCTCGGAACCCTCGCTGTGCTGCTCTCACCGTTCATCCCGGATGCCACCGAGAAACTCTGGGCGTCGATCGGCGGCGACGGCACGGTGCAACAGCAGGATGTTCGCGCGGCCTGGCTGTGGACCGGAACCGGTACCGTGACGCCGCTCGAATCGTCGCTGTTCCCGCGCATCGAACAACCGGAGCCCGCGGTCGTATGAACGACGACCGGCCCGAATATCCGCCGCTTCCGGTTCCGCTCACCGTGGGCATCTACGACAACCACACGCACCTCGATCACCTCGACGGGTTGGTCGGCTCGTGGACCGGACTCGAGCCCCTCGACTACCGCGAGCAGCTCGACCGGGCATCCACCGTCGGCGTGCGCGGGGTGGTGCAGGTGGGTGTCGATGTCGAGACGTCGCGCTGGGCGGCGGAGGTCGCGGCGCGCGAGCCGCGCATCCTGGCGGCGGTCGCCATCCATCCCAATGAGGCGCCCCGACTCGAAGCGGCCGGGGAGCTGGATGCCGCCCTCGCCGAGATCGACGAGCTCGCCGGTCGGCCTCGGGTGCGGGCCGTCGGCGAGACCGGGCTCGACTTCTTCCGGACGGAGGAGGCTGGACGCGCGGCGCAGTTCCGCTCGTTCGAGGCGCACATCGCCATCGCGAAGAAGCACGGTATCGCGATGCAGATCCACGATCGGGATGCTCACGCCGAGGTCATCTCGACGCTGCGCATCAACGGGGCTCCCGAGAACACGGTCTTCCACTGCTTCTCGGGCGACGCCGATCTCGCGAGACTCTGCGCCGACAACGGCTGGTACCTCTCCTTCGCCGGCACGGTCACGTTCAAGAACGCCGACAACCTGCGTGCTGCGCTGGCCGCGATCCCACGAGACCGCATCCTCATCGAGACGGATGCGCCATACCTCGCGCCGATGCCGGTGCGCGGGCGGCCGAACGCTCCGTACCTGATCCCGCACACGCTGCGTTTCATGGCCGACTTCCTCGAGACCGACCTGTCGCTGCTGGCCGCGCAGATCACCTCGAACACCGAACTCGTCTACGGAAGCTGGAGCGCCGAGCCGGTGATCTCGGATGCGCTGAGCACCGACGAGGTCGACCCGTCGGACCTCGCGTGAGCTTCCGGGCATCCTTGTGAGCGCCCTCCTCGGCCCTGCGGAGATCCGCGATCTCGCCGCGCTGCTCGACCTGCAGCCGACCAAGAAGCTCGGCCAGAACTTCGTCATCGACGCGAACACGGTGAGGCGCATCGTCAAGGCGAGCGGGGTGACCGCGGGGGAGCGCGTGGTCGAGGTCGGGCCGGGGCTCGGGTCGTTGACCCTCGGGTTGCTCGCGGCGGGGGCATCCGTCGTCGCGGTCGAGGTCGACGACCGTCTCGCCGCGCAGCTTCCACTCACCGTCGACCTGCTGCAGCCGGCGGCCGACCTCACGGTGATCCTCGCCGACGCGATGACCATCACCGAGCTGCCCGGCGACCCGACGACGCTCGTGGCGAATCTGCCGTACAACATCTCGGTGCCGGTGCTGCTGCATTTCCTGGAGCATTTTCCGACACTGGATGCCGCGCTCGTGATGGTTCAGGCGGAGGTCGGCCAGCGCATCGCCGCCGAACCGGGCTCGAAGATCTACGGCAGTCCGAGCCTCAAGGCGGCCTGGTACGGAAAGTGGTCGACAGCCGGACAGGTGAGTCGCCAGGTGTTCTGGCCGGTGCCGAACGTCGACTCGATCCTCGTGCGGTTCGCGCGCGCGGAGCAGCCCGGAACGGAGGCCGAGCGGGTGGCGACGTTCGCACTCGTCGATGCGGCGTTCCAACAGCGGCGCAAGATGCTGAGGCAGTCGCTGTCGGTCGTCCTCGGGGACAGCGGAGCGGCATCCGATCGCCTGGAAGCCGCCGGAATCCCCCCGACCGCGCGGGGCGAAGAGCTCACCGTTCTCGACTTTCTGCGGGTCGTGCGGGGAGCATAGTCGTCCGGTGGAACGGGGGCGTTCGGCTAGGTTGGACTCATGACCACGTCGGCCGCTTCGCGGGTGGTGCACGCGAGGGCACCGGGAAAGATCAACGTCTTCCTGAAGGTCGGCGCGCTCCTCGAAGACGGCTATCACGACGTCGCGACGGCGTTTCAGGCCGTCTCGCTCAGCGAGAATGTGCACGCCTCGGCAGCGGATGACTTCTCCGTGCGATTCACCGGATCCATCGACACCTCGAGCCTCGCCACCGGCGGTTCGAACCTCGCGATCAAGGCCGCGACCCTGCTCGCCCACCGGGCCGGATTCCGCAAGGGCGTGCACCTCGAGATCGAGAAGAACGTGCCGATCGCCGGCGGGATGGGGGGCGGATCAGCGGATGCCGCAGCGACACTTCTCGCCTGCGACGCGCTGTGGGGCACCGACCTCACCCGCGAGGAGCTGCTCGAACTCGCGACGCAGCTCGGCTCCGACGTGCCGTTCGCGTTCACGGGCGGAACCGCGATCGGAACGGGCCGCGGCGACCAGCTGAGCCCGGCGCTCGCGAAGGGCCAGTTCCAGTGGGTGCTCGCCCTCGCCGACTTCGGCATGAGCACGCCCATCGTCTACAGCGAACTCGACCGGCATCGCGATCGTCACTCGCAAGACATCTTTCCGGCCTCTGCTCAGCCGCAGGTGGATGCCAGTGTGCTGCAGGCGCTTCGGGCCGGCGATCCGCACATGCTCGCCGAGGTGCTGCACAACGACCTGCAGGCGCCTGCGCTGCACCTCGAGCCGCAGCTCGGCGCGGTGATCGAACTCGGCGAGGAGAATGGGGCGCTCGCCGGGATGGTCTCGGGGTCGGGGCCGACGATCGCGTTCCTCGCGGCCGACCTGGATGGCGCGCTCGAGCTGCAAATCGCGCTGAGCGCCGCGCGGCTCACCGTGGTGCGGGCGACCGGCCCGGTGCACGGCGCGCGGATCATCGGCGACTGAGCCCGCGTATTCCGCTGCCTCCCGGCACCTCACGAGGCGAGGTAGGTAGCTCAGCGGGAGTAGCGCAGCACATTCGTGCCGCTGAAGAGCCACTCGGCGTCGAGGTGGTAGCCGAGCGCGGCGAGCGTCGCGGTGACACTCGGGCGCCAGTCGGGCGTGTCGCTCGTGATGAGCCACACCACCGCAGCATCGCCAAGTCGCGATGGGACGTCGGCACGGGGGTACCGGGTTTCCCAGAGCTGACCGGTCTCCGCGGCGGGCACCCTCAGGGTCAGGTCGATCGTGCCGGCGAAGGCATCCGGATAGGAGTAGCGGATGACCCGACTCGTCGCATCGCTGTGGTTGCGGAGCGGCCCCCAGACGATCGCTTCCCGACCACCGGGCGCGCGTTTCTCCGCGACGAGACTCGCGACCTGGCTCCACGCCGTGTGCTGCTTCGCCTCGGATCCGCGCTGGCTGACCCAGGTCGGCGCGGTCATGACGACGCAGAGCGCGAGGGCGACGACGACGAGCCACCGACGGCCGAGAGCGTCGATCGCGACCGCCATCAGGATCGCCGCGGCCGGGGCGCCGAAGGTGAGGTATCGCGCCGAATACAACGGCGAGCCGACGAGGGAGGCCGCGATCAGCAGCACCGTCGGCACGGCCAGCCACGGAAGCAGCAGCGAGAGTGAGCTGGATGCCGCATCCGCTCGTCCGCGCTTCGACGCTGCACCACGGCGTGCCAGCACGATCATCCCGGTGATGATCGCCCCCCATCCCACGACCGCGAAGGCGTCGTTTCCGTAGAACCACTGCGCGACGAACACACCGTGGACGGTGTCGGCGTCGATGGCCCCGATCCACTTCACCTGGCCGGACTGGCCGGCAGCGAGCTGCGCGAAGGGAAGCACAACGAGACCGGAGGCCAGAGTGGCGCCGGCCCATCCGATGAGGGCTGCGCGGGGAAGGCGGGAGTGGGCGACCGCGACGACGACGGTGATCCCGTGGGCGACCACCAGCAGGGAGAGGTAAAGGAACGTCGTCGTCGAGATGGTGATGACGACGCCGTAGAGCGCCCACCAGCGCGCTGCCGCCGCTCGTCCGAGAGCAATCCGCCCGACCCCCGATCGGTGCATCGCCGCAAGAAGGACCAGCGTCATGGATGTCGCGAGCACCGTCGTCAGAGCGTACGAGCGTCCCTCGGTGCCGGCCCAGGTGATCCGCGGCAGCAGGCAGAACACGACGCCGGCGATCACCGCGAGCCGCGTCGAACCGGGGTCCGCCGAACCGAGCCGTGCCGAATCAAGCCTTCGGACGAGCACGACGATGAGCGCCGCGGCGACCCCGACGGCGATGGCGCTCGGGAGGCGGAGGGTGAACGGCGAGTAGCCGACGAGGTCGAACCAGAGGTGCATCGCAAGGTAGTAGGCGCCGTGCACCGCATCGACGCTGCCGAGCATGGCGAACAGCTGCGGGATGCTGCGGGTGGTCGCCGAGACCGTCGCCGCTTCGTCGAGCCAGAGCGACGGCATCCACGAGCCTGCGGCGGTGAGCAGCATCCCGAACAGGCCGACCAGTACGAGCGGCAGCAGGCGGCGCACGGACATACGCGTGCTCTCGTTGCCTGTCGACGGGCTGTGCTTCGCCAGAACCGTCACGGCCACCCCCTCCGATCCAACCTAGGTGTGGCAACCGGCCCCCGGATGGCCGCGGGATGAACACTCACCGCGCCGACGAACCAGCGCAGAGCTGATCGCGGCTCTCACCGCGCCATCCTCTCGCCCCGCCGCAGGGCCCGGCGTCGCTTCCCCGAACCGTAAGATTTGGCAGCGCGCAAAACCGTCGTCGGGATGGTCGAATGGTGGCATGAGACGACTCCTGTTAGACGCTCGGCGCGTCCTTCAGGCGCCGTCGAGAAATCCGCGGATGGCGGTCGCCGTCGGTCGTCTCCTCGGCAGCGCGTTCCTCATCTGCTTCCTCACCGGGCTCTACAGCCACTTCCTGCAGGATCCGCTCCCGTGGATGCATTTCCCGACCTCGCCGAGCAACCTTTACCAGCTGTCGCAGGGCATCCACATCACCGCCGGCATCGCCTGTTTCCCGTTGCTGCTGGGCAAGTTGTACGTGATCTACCCCGAGCTGTTCAGTTACCCGCCGATCAAGAATTTCGCCGGATTCCTCGGGCGCGCATCCATCGCCCTCTTCGTCTCCTCCTCGATCGTGCAGATCGTCACCGGGCTCTTCGACACCTTCCAGTGGTACCCGTTCCCGTTCAACTTCCGACAGGTGCACTTCGCGCTGTCGTTCGTGATCATCGGATCGCTCGCCATCCATATCGCGGTCAAACTGCCGCTGATCAGCCGTTACTGGACGCGCAAGAAGTCCTACGACGCCGCAGGGAACCTCGTTCTCGACGAGGAGGATCTCGCCCCGACGAAAGAGACCGTCGCGGCGAACCTCGCCACAGCGTCGCAGCCGACCGGCCCCCTCGCGAGACGTGCGGACGGGATCACCGGCCGCGTCATGGACTGGATCGACACGGCACCCCCGCGCGGCGACCCGGCGGTGAGCCGCCGCGGATTCATCGCGACGCTGTCCGTCGCCACCGCCGCCGTCGTCGCCCTGACCGCAGGGCAGTCGTTCCGGTTCCTCGACGGACTCAACGTCTTCGGTCCGCGCAAGAACGGCACCGGCCCGAGTGGACTCCCGATCAACCGAACGGCGAAAGACGCGAAGGTCACGGATGCCGACACCGGCTCCGACTGGCAGCTGACCGTCGCGCGCGGCTCGTCGGTCAAGACGTATTCCCGAGCCGACCTCCTCGCGATGAAGCAGTACGAGGTACAACTCCCGATCGCCTGCGTCGAGGGCTGGAGCCAGCTCGCCACCTGGAAGGGCGTGCGACTTCGCGACCTGATGGAATCGGTCGGCGCACATCCGGATGAGGATCTCCGGCTGACCAGCCTCGAGAAGTCGGGCGGCTACCGCGTCACCGAGATGGGCAACGAATTCGTGCAGAACGACCTCACCCTCGTCGCGCTCGAGCTCAACGGCCAGAAGCTGGCGATGGACCACGGCTACCCCGCGCGCATGATCGCCCCCTCGCGGCCGGGCGTGCTGCAGACCAAGTGGCTCTCGAAGCTCGAGGTGATCTGATGCCCGGAACCGTCGCGACCGCGGCCGAGCGGGCACACGACCCGCGCATCCGTAACGCCCGGATCGTGCTCATCGCGGTCGGTGTGCTGGTGCTGATCGTCGGTATCGTCGTGCTCTTCGCGACGAACAGGCCGAACAAGATCGTCGGACTCGGATCGTGGCTCATCCTGGCCCTCATCGTTCACGACGGCATCATCGCCGCCATCACC